>NZ_JAQUAL010000023.1:0-29118 GCF_028687295.1 Simplicispira sp. | reverse complement strand
CGGCGCCAGGCGGCTGTGAACGCTGAGCAATTCCTGTAGCCACGGCTGCACCTCTACCGTCATCTTGACTTGCCACGTTGTTTTGACGCGTGGCACTTTACATCAAGGACTACGGCTGTAGTACTAGAGTGATCAGCGCGACAAACACCAAAAACCACTACCAGGAGACAAACATGACCGATTCCCGTGCAAATTTTTCTGCATCGCGGCGCCAGTTTGGGCGCCAGTTGTTGTCCGTGGGCGCGTTGGCGGCGGCTTTGCCAGGGGCGGCCACAGCCGCCACATCGCCTTTCCCTGCCAAGCCGATCACGGTGCTGCTGCCGTTTCCGCCCGGCGGCAGCGCCGACGCCATGGTGCGTGCCATCACCCATGTGGCCATGGCGGAGTTGGGCCAGCCCGTGGTCATCATGCACCGGCCCGGTGGTGGCGGCGTGACGGGCACCGCGAGCCTGACGCAGAACGTGGCCCCCGATGGACACACCCTGGCGCTGATGCACAACGCCGTGTTGCGCCAGCCGTTGCTACAGAAAGTGGGTTGGGACCCGTTGGTTGACTTCACGTACATCACCGGGTTGGCCAGTCTGTCCACGCTGATTACGGTGCGGGCCGATGCCCCCTGGAAGAATTTGCAGGAGCTGCTGGCCGACGCCAAAGCGCGCCCTGGCGCCATCAGCTACGGCACCGTGGGTGCGACCAGTGCCAACCGCATTGCGGGCGAGCAGCTGGCGCGGCTGGTGGGTGGGCAGTTCAACATGGTTCCTTACAAGGGCGGTGCCGAGGCCATCACGGCGTTGATGGGCGGCCACTTGGATGTGTACGGCGACCCCGGCGTGGGGCCGGTGGCGCTGTCGGGCAAGCTGCGGGTGCTGGCCTCGTTCACCGACCAGCGGCTTCAGCGCTTTCCAGCGGTGCCCACGGTCAAAGAGCTGGGCTATGGCCTGAGCGTGTACTCGCCCTTTGGCATCGTCGGGCCCCGGGGCATGGACGCTGCGGTGGTCGATCGCCTGCATACCGTCTTCAGCCAGGCCGCCACCGATCCGATCTACCAGAAGGTGCTGGAGGATTACGACTTCATGCCCTACCGCATGGATCCCGCCGCGTACCGCCAATACGCGCAAGAGCAGTTTGCCCGCGAGAAAACCTTGCTGCAGAAACTGGGCTTCAAGCCCGAGTAGGCGGGATGGTGCGTCCGGGATGCGCCCGTAACCAGCTGCTCCAGGGCGCAATCAGGCCATGACAAGTCTTGGAAAGGCTTGCACGCTGTCCAGCACTTGCTCTTGAGAGCGCTTGGGCGTGAAGGCGCTCATGTGGGTTTTCCGTTCACGGGAGCCGCGTCTTTTGGCGGGCTGTCGGTGTGGCCCACCTGGGGATAGACATGCTCTAGCACCCCGTTGCGCATGACCACTACGGCGG
The DNA here is from genome assembly GCF_028687295.1 of Simplicispira sp. Classification (NCBI taxonomy): domain Bacteria; kingdom Pseudomonadati; phylum Pseudomonadota; class Betaproteobacteria; order Burkholderiales; family Comamonadaceae; genus Simplicispira; species Simplicispira sp. The sequence goes on along the minus strand of NZ_JAQUAL010000023.1, from coordinate 27,705 downwards.
TGCCCGTCTGCGCTGCAATTTGCCGTGCGCGCAGTGCAGCGCGTTGCAAGGCCAGCCAGGAGCCCCGCAGGTCGGCATTGTTTGCGTTCTCAATCGGTTGGGAAGGGGTCATGGTGCTTCGCTCCAGTTCAGCAAAATCGGTTCTTCGCCCGAGTTGTCGTACAGCGCCCACGCATCCACGGCAGGGGCGTAATGGCGGCTCAGGTTGTCCAGTCCGGCAGCAAAGCGACGGCGGATCACGGCTTCAGGAATATGGTGCCCACCTTGTTTGACCCGCTGCGCCACCCGTGCCAGCGCTTCATCCGCGCTGGCAAGCCGCAGAAAAATCAACTCCACCCGGTAGCCAGCCGCACGCCAACGGGCGATGTGGCGCAGGTAGGCGCGCCCCGACAGCGTGGTTTCAAAAGCAAAGCTTTGCCCGGTCTGGAAATGCCGCTCCAGTTCTGCCAGCATCAGCCGCGCTGCTGGCAAAGCGGCGCTTTCGGGGGCAAACGGTGCCAAGCCAGCCGCAATCAGATCGGCATTCAAAAATTGGGGGCAGCCCGCCTCATTGGGTAAAAACTCGCGGGCAAAGGTAGTTTTACCTGCGCCATTGGGGCCGGCAATGATGATGACTTTGCGCTCGGCCATCGGGTCAAAGCTCCAGCGCGTAAGGGGGGTGCTTGAAGGTGATGCCTTCTTTGCCAACCACCTCGCCCAGCCACTGGCGAATCTCCGGGCTGTTGACGTTGTCGCTATAGATCCAGCCCCCGTTGCCGGTGTGGTAGGGCGGGTCAATATAGATGCACTTCACCTGTCCGGCATAGCGCGGCAGCAACGCTTTGAGGGCGTGCAGGTTGTCGCCCTGCACAATCAGGTTGCCCGCATCTGCCGGGCGGCAAGAGAGTTCTGGCACCGGCTCCAGCAGGCGAAATGGCACATTTTTGTGGTGTTTGACGCCGGCATCCTTGCCGATCCAGTTCAATGTTGGCATTGCGCCTGTCCAATCCAATTTGACGCGATGGCGTTGTGTTGTTCTTTATTTGCGCGGTGCCAGTGCACCCAGCCCGCAGTACCCCCGACAGAGGCATACAGCCCAGAACCGCTCAGCGATACCGGCCTGTCTCAAGATGCCGTTGGCAGTGTGGCGCGATTCGACTGTGAATGACCTTGTTCATGCGGAGCAATGTACCAGTCAGCCCAAGGGCGCTACCCCCGGCTGGTAATGCCCCCGCAGCGTGTCGATCAGCGCCTGGGCGTAGCTGGGCAGCTTGTCCTGGTCGCGCACCAGGATGTAGCGCTCGCGCACACTCCAGGGGTCGGTCAGCTCAATCAGCGCCAGTTGCATGCTGGCCTGGTTGCGCCGCGCGGCGCTCTCAGGGACGATGCCCACGCCCACACCGGCGCCAATCATGCGGCACATGGCGTCAAAGCTCGATAGCTGGATACGGAGTTTGAGCGGCTTGCCCAGCTTGTCGGTCACTTGCGCCAGAAAGTTTTGCAGCGTGCTGCCGTGGTGCATGCCCACGTGGTCTTGCTCCAGCGTCTCGGCAAAGGCGATGGTGGCGTGGCGGGCCAGCGGGTGGTTGTGCGCTGCCACCAGCACCAGCCGGTCGGTGCTGAAGTGCAGGGCTTGCAGCCCCAGCGTATCGACCTGTCCGGCCACGATGCCCAGATCAGCACGCCCGTCCAGCACGCCACGGGCAATCTCAGCATTCGGTTTTTCCTGAAGGTCGATATTGACTTTGGGGTTGGCCGCCAAAAAGGTGGGCAGGATTTCGGGCATGAAATCGGTCACGGCGGTGGTGTTGGCAAACACCCGCAGGTGGCCGCGCAGGCCGCCGCCGTACTCCTGCAAATCGGCGCGCAGCTGTTCGGTCTGGCGCAGCACGCCGCGCGCGTGGTGCAAAAAGGCCTCGCCGGGGGGCGACAGGCGCACGCCCCGGGCTTCGCGGTAGAGCAGGGGCAGGCCCGCCTGGGTCTCCAGCGCCTTGATGCGGGCACTGGCGGCGGCCAGCGACAGGTGCTGGCGCGCAGCGGCGCGGGTGAGGTTGCCTTCGTCGGCGGTGAGCACGAACAGGCGCAGGTCGGTCAGGTCAAAGTGCATGCCGCCATGGTAGTGCAGCGCGGCCCAAGACTTCGAAATTGCAGAAGCCTTGCTTTTGAAAACAGTGATTGTGCCCACGCCGGTGTGCGGCGACCATGGCGGCCATGAGCAGCACCTTCACCCCCGACGCCCGCACCGTGGATGCGGCACAACTGGCCCATCTGCAAACCTGGACGGGCCGCACCGAAACCCTGACCGACAGCATCACCGCCGCGCCGGTGAGCGGCCTGTCGGCCACGCTGGACCGCGACGACGCCGCCCCCGTGCCCGGCACCGCGCTGGCGCCGCTGTGGCACTGGCTGTATTTTTTGCCGCAGGTGCGCCACAGCGGCCTGGGGCCGGACGGCCACCCGGCGCGCGGTGGCTTTTTGCCGCCGGTGCCACTGCCCCGGCGCATGTGGGCCGGAGGCCGCTTGCGCTGGGAAGAAAACAACCCGCTGGTGGTCGGCGATGCGGTGCAGCGCGTCTCGCGCATTGAATCGGTCACGCACAAGGCGGGCCGCACCGGCGATCTGGTGTTTGTGCTGGTCAAGCATGAAATCTCTAACGCCCGGGGCTTGGCGCTGACCGAAGAGCACGACATCGTGTACCGCGCCGCACCGCAACCGGGCGACCCGGTGCCCCCGCCCACCGCCGCCGACACCGGCGCGCCCTGGCAGCGCACCATCACGCCCGATGACGTGCTGCTGTTTCGCTACTCGGCACTCACCTTCAACGGCCACCGCATCCACTACGACCGCCAGTACGTCACCCAGGTCGAGGGCTACCCCGGCCTGATCGTGCATGGCCCCTTGATTGCCACGCTGCTGGTGGACTTGGTGCGCCGCCATGTGCCCGATGCCCGCCTCAAGAGCTTCCAGTTCAAGGCCGTGCGCCCGACGTTTGATTTGCACCCCTTTGGCCTGAACGGCGCCCCGGCCGCCGACGGCAAAACCGTGCGCCTGTGGGGTAACGACCACGAGGGGTTCCTCACCATGCAGGGCAGCGCCGCGTTGTTCTGACACTGATTGCATCAAAAACCATAGCTGCTAGCGCTTTCCAGGTAAGCGCTAGAGCCAAAAAACACTGGAAAAAACCACCATGACCCACCAACCCGACCAGTACCAGGAAATCCGCGACGCCGTGCGCGCCCTGTGCGCCCAGTTCCCCGACGAATACTTCCGCAAAGTCGATGAGGCCCGCGCCTACCCCGAAGCATTTGTCGATGCCCTGACCAAAGCCGGCTGGATGGCCGCGCTGATCCCGCAGGAATACGGCGGCTCGGGCCTGACCATGGCCGAAGCCTCGGTCATCATGGAAGAAATCAACCGCAGCGGCGGCAACTCCGGTGCCTGCCACGGCCAGATGTACGTGATGAACGCCATCGTGCGCAGCGGCTCACAGGCGCAAAAAGAAAAGTACCTGCCCCAGATCGCCTCGGGTGCGCTGCGCATTCAGTCCATGGGCGTGACCGAGCCCACCACCGGCAGCGACACCACCAAGCTCAAGACCACGGCGGTGAAGAAGGATGGCCGCTGGGTCATCAACGGCCAAAAGGTCTGGATCTCGCGCATACAGCACAGCGATTTGATGATTTTGCTGGCGCGCACCACGCCCGCCGACCAAGTGAAGAAGCGCTCCGATGGCCTGTCCTGCTTCCTCATCGACCTGAAAACGGCGATTGGCAACGGCCTGACGGTGCGCCCCATCCTGAACATGGTCAACCACGAGACCAACGAACTGTTCTTCGACCACCTGGAAATCCCCGAGGACGCGCTGCTGGGCGAAGAAGGCAAGGGTTTCAAGACCCTGCTGGACGGCCTGAACGCCGAGCGCACGCTGATTGCCGCCGAGTGCATTGGCGATGGCTACTGGTTCATTGACCGCGCCTCCAAGTATGCGAACGAGCGCGTGGTGTTTGGCCGCCCCATCGGCCAGAACCAGGGCGTGCAGTTTCCGATTGCCGATGCCTTCATCGAGCTGGAAGCGGCCAACCTGATGCGCTGGAAAGCCTGCGCCATGATCGACGCCCACCAGAACGCGGGCGCCGAGGCCAACATGGCCAAGTACTTGGCCGCCAAGGCCAGCTGGGAGGCGGCCAACGTGTGCATGCAGACGCACGGCGGCTTCGGCTTTGCCTGCGAATACGACATCGAGCGCAAATTCCGCGAAACCCGCCTGTACCAGGTGGCGCCGATTTCGACCAACATGATCTACAGCTACGTGGCCGAGCATGTGCTTGGGCTGCCACGCTCCTTCTGAGGGCTTTTTATGACCAGGCCACTGGACGGCATCACCGTCGTATCTCTGGAACACGCGATTGCCGCGCCGTTCTGCACCCGGCAACTGGCCGACCTGGGCGCGCGCGTCATCAAGGTCGAGCGCCCCGGCGCGGGGGACTTTGCCCGCGCCTACGACCAGCGCGTGCGCGGCGAGGCTTCGCACTTCGTCTGGGTCAACCGCTCCAAGGAGAGCCTGACGCTGGACCTCAAGCAGCCGGGCGCCGTGGCGGTGCTCAAAAACATTCTGGCCAGCGCCGATGTGCTGGTGCAAAACCTGGCCCCGGGCGCCGCCGCCCGCATGGGCCTGGGCTACGAGTCGCTGAAGGCGAGCCACCCGCAGCTCATCGTCTGCGACATCTCCGGCTACGGCGAAGACGGCCCCTACCGCGACAAAAAAGCCTACGACCTGCTGATCCAGAGCGAGGCGGGGTTTTTGTCGGTCACGGGCACGCCCGACGAGCCCAGCAAGGCGGGCAACTCGGTGGCCGACATTGCGGCGGGCATGTACGCCTACAGCAGCATCCTGGCGGCGCTGTTGCAGCGCGGCAAAACGGGCCAGGGCAGCCACATCGACGTGTCCATGCTCGAATCCCTGGGCGAGTGGATGGGCTACCCCATGTACTACGCCTTCGAGGGCGCTGCGCCGCCGCCGCGCACGGGGGCATCGCACGCCTCCATCTACCCCTACGGCCCGTTTGCCGTGGGCGATGGCGGCGCGGTGATGCTGGGCCTGCAAAACGAGCGCGAGTGGAAGGCCTTTTGCGACACGGTGCTGCAAAACCCCGCGCTGGCCACCGACCCGCGCTTTGACGCCAACGCCAAGCGCAATGCCCACCGCGAAGCCCTCAAGGCGCTGATCCTGGAAACCTTTGCCCCGCTGACCACCGCCCAGGTGCTGGAGCGGCTGGAGCAGGCGCAGATTGCCAACGCTCGCATGAACACCATGGCCGACCTGTGGGCGCACCCGCAATTGCAGGCGCGCAACCGCTGGCGCACCGTGGGCAGCCCGGCGGGCGACATCCCGGCGCTGCTGCCCCCCGGGCGGCACAGCAGCTTTGACTACCGCATGGACGCCGTGCCCCAGGTGGGCGAGCACACCGACGCCATCTTGCGCACCCTGGGCCGCAGCGATGCCGACATTGCGCAGCTGCGCGCCACGGGCGCCGTTTGAGGTGCGCGCCCGCATTCTGCTGCACCCAATCACTATGAAATAAATAGCTGCTAGCGCACACCCCGTAAGCGCTAGAGGCCGATTTGACTAAAAATTTACCAGGAGCACCCGCATGCCCACTCCCAGCGCCCAACTGGCCGCCTTTGCCGCCCATCTGCGTTTTGAACACCTCCCGCAGGCCGTGGTTCGCAAGACCGAAGACCTGCTGGTGGACTGGTTTGGCTCGGCGGTGGCCGGGCACGGCTCGCGGCCCGTGGCCAGCATTGCCCGCTTTGCCCAAGTGATGGGCGCCGGGCAGGGCGCGGCAGAGGCCATCGTCTCGCGCACCAGCAACAGTCCGTATTGGGCGGCCATGGCCAACGCGGCGGCGTCGCACGTGGCCGAGCAGGACGATGTACACAACGGCTCGGTGTTCCACCCGGCCACGGTGGTGTTTCCGGCGGCGGTGGCGGTGGCGCAGGCCATGGGCGCCAGCGGGCGCGATCTGCTGACGGCCTCGGTGGCGGGCTACGAGGTGGGCATCCGCGTGGGTGAATTTCTGGGCCGTTCGCACTACAAGGTGTTCCATACCACGGGCACGGCGGGCACGCTGGCGGCGGCGGCTGCCGTGGGCCATTTGCTCAAGTTGGACGCACAGCAGATGCTGCACGCGCTGGGGTCGGCGGGCACGCAGGCAGCGGGCCTGTGGGAGTTTTTGCGCACCGCCGCCGACAGCAAACAGCTGCACACCGCCCACGCCGCTGCGGCGGGTTTGATGGCCGCCTACCTCGCGCAAGACGGCTTTACCGGCGCAGCGCAAATCTTGGAAGGCCCGCAGGGCATGGCCGCTGGCATGTCCAGCGATGCCGACCCGGCCAAACTGGTCGATGGCCTCGGCACCCGTTGGGCCACCGCAGAAACCTCGTTCAAATACCACGCCAGTTGCCGCCACACCCACCCGGCGGCCGATGCGCTGTTGCAGGTCATGCAGCAGCACCGGCTGCAGCCGGGCGATCTGGCGGGGGTGGTCACGCACGTCCACCAGGGCGCCATCGACGTGCTGGGGCCGGTGGTGCGGCCCGTTACTGTCCACCAGAGCAAGTTCAGCATGGGCACCGTGCTGGCGCTGGTGGCGCAGTTTGGCCACGCCGGTCTGGCCGAGTTTGACCAGCACTTTTTGAGTGATGCCACCCAGGCCCTGCGCGACAAAGTGACCATGCAACTCGACGCGGAAGTCGATGGCGCCTACCCGCGCCGCTGGATTGGCAAAGTCACCGTCACCACCACCGATGGCCGCGTGCTGCATGGCCGTGTCGATGAGCCCAAGGGCGACCCCGGCAACACCCTGAGCCGCGACGAGATCACCGCCAAGGCGCTGCGCCTGGCGGCCTTCAGCGGCGGCGCCACCGCCACCGAGATGCAGCAGGCCGTAGACCGCCTGTGGCATGTGGCGCAGTGGCCGCGCGTGGGCCGCCTGCTGGGGGCCGACACATGACGCCAGCGGCACGCCCCCTGCTGGCCTGCGCGCGCAGCTTTTTGTTTGTGCCCGCTGACCGGCCCGAGCGCTACGCCAAGGCCCTGGCCAGCGGCGCCGATGCCGTCATCATCGACCTGGAAGACGCCGTGGCACCCGCCGCCCGCGCCGCTGCCCGCGCTGCGCTGGGCACCGCCTGGCCCGCGCTGGCCGCCGCCGACCGGACGCGCCTGCTGGTGCGCATCAACGCCGAGGGCACGCCCTGGCACGCCGACGATGTGGCGCTGGTGGCCGCGCTGGTGCGCCAGGGCCTGGCGGGCGTGGTGCTGGCCAAGGCTGAGCGCGCGTCCACGCTGGCCGCCCTGGCCGCCGCCTGCCCGGGCGCGGCGTTGCTGCCGCTGGTCGAAAGCGCCGAGGGCGCAGCGGCGCTGGACGCGCTGGCGGGTGCGCCCCAGGTGCTGCGCCTGGTGCTGGGCCACCTCGACCTGCAACTGGATATGGGCATGGCCTGCGGCCCCGATCAGGCCGAGCTGGCGCCGCTGCGCTGGGCGCTGGTGCTGGCCTCGCGGCGCGCGGGCCTGGCCGCTCCGGTGGATGGCGTGACCACCGCCACCGGCGATGCCGCCGCGCTGGCGCAAGACACGGCGCGCAGCCGCCGCTGGGGTTTTGGCGCCAAGCTGTGCATCCACCCGGCGCAGATCGCCACTGTGCATGCCACCCTGGCGCCCAGCGCCGCCGAGTGCGCCTGGGCCGAGCGCGTGGTGGCGGCGGCTGTAGCCGCTGCGGGCGGCGTGTGCGTGCTCGATGGCCGCATGGTGGATACGCCCGTCATCACCCTGGCCCGCCAGACGCTGGAGCGCCAGGCGCTGGGCGCTAGCCGCCTTTGATCAGCGCCAGGTAATCGCGGCGCGTGGCGGGCGACACCGACGCCACCAGCTGCGCATGCGGCGTTTTGTGCCGCGCCAGCACCCGTGCCGAGGCCACGGCCTGCGACTTGCAAAACCAGTGGCAGGTGTGCTGCATCAAGAACAGTTCTGCCGACATGGTGAAAGCCCGGTCGCGCGGTGATGTGCTGGCATCTGCGGTGGCCGCGCTGGCAATGCCGCGCGCATGGATGGCCAGGGCCTGGCGCATGTCAAACGTGGCCTTTGGCAGCCAGACCTCGGCCAGCGGCAGGGGCAGGGCCAGGCGGCTGACGCGCGCGTCCTGCGCACTGACCTGGGAGAAATCCTTGGCAAAGCGGCCAAACTGCTCGCTCAACTGCGCCTCGGTGGTACTCAAAAGGCTCCAGATTTGCTCGCGCCGCTCGGGCGTGCTCTCGCCCAGGGCGCGCAGGTAGCCTTCGGTCAGGGCCTCCATCAGTTTTTCGATCTGGTAGTGGCCCAGGTGGCTGGCCAGCAGGGCAATGCGCTTGCGCTGTTGGCGTGCGTTGAGAAAGTAAATGCCTGCCGTGAGCAGCAGTGCCAGGGGAAGGATGTCCATGGGCAGCGTCCGTGTGCAAAACCCGTGCTCAAGACCAGTGCAGGGCCGAGAGGTCGTTGACAAAAATCGGCATGTCTTTCCACAGCCCCTTGAGCCGCTTGTCGGCCACCGTGACCCACTGCGGCTGGTACAAAAAGGCGTGCGCTGCATCTTCGGCCAGCAAGCGCTGGGCGTCGCCCAGCAGCCGGGCGCGGTCGGAGGGGCGCGCGGCCGTCTTGATCTGCTCGAACAAGGCGTTGAACTGTGGCGACTGGTAGCCCCAGTAATAGTCGGGCTTGGCAAAGTTGCCCAGGTCGAACGGCTCGACGTGCGAGATCAGCGTCAGGTCGTACTGCTTGCGGCCATAGGTGGCGCTGAGCCACTGCGCCCATTCCACGTTTTGCAGCTTCACGTGGATGCCGATTTTGGCCAGCTGCGCAGCAATCACCTCGCCACCCTGGCGGGCGTAGGGCGGCGGCGGCAGCGTCATGGTCAGCTCCAGCGGCAGCTTGACGCCCGCTTCGGCCATCAGCTTTTGGGCTTTGTCCAGGTCGTAGGGGTTGATGCCGGTGGTGTCCACGTAGCCAAAGGCGCCGGGCACGTAGTGGCTGCCAATGGCGATGCCGTAGCCGTCGCCACCGCCGTCAATCACGGCTTTGCGGTCGATGGCGGCAGCGATGGCGCGGCGCACGCGCACATCGTTGAGTGGCTTGCGCGCATGGTTGATGGCCAGAATGGTCTTGGCCCGCGAGCCGCTGACCACCACCTGAAAACGCGGGTTGGCCTTGAACTGCGCCACGCTGCGCGGCGTCACGCGCGGAAAAGCGTCGATATCGCCCGCCAGCAGTGCGGCCACCTGCGCCGCCGGGTCAGAAATGAAGCGGAACGTGGCCCGGCGAATGCGCAGCGCACCCGGGTTGCGAAAACCCGCCCACTGCTCCAGCGTGATGGAGGCGCCTTTGCTCCAGTGGCTGAGTTTGTAGGGGCCGGTGCCCACGGGCTTGGTGGCGTTGGTGGCGGCACTTTGCGGCTCGACGATGATGGCCGTGGCCTGGCCCAGCACGAACAGAAAATCGGGGTCGATGTCCTTGTTGATGATGACTACGGTGTGGTCGTCCACCACCTGGGTGGTCAGGCTGGCAAAGGTGCGTTTGTCTTTGTTGGTGCTTTTGTCGCCGCCCGCGCGGTCAAACGAGAACTTGACCGCTGCCGCCGTGAAGGGCACGCCGTTCTGGAATTTGACGCCCTTGCGCAGCCGGAAGGTGGTGGTGCGCAGGTCGGGCGATACCTCCCAGCTCTCGGCCAGCAGGGGCGAGACGCTGCCATCGGCGTTGATTTTGGTCAGCGTCTCGAAGATGTTGTAGTGCACGATTTCGCCAATGGCCGAGGCGGCGCCGGCAGTCGGGTCCAGCCCCGGCGGCTCCAGCGTCAGGGCCAGAACCACGGTGTCTTTTTTGTTCTGTGCCAGCGCCTCCAGCGAGGTCAGGGGCACGGTGGCGATGGCGCCGGTGGCAAGCAGGGTGCGGCGGGTCAGCATGTGGGGGTGTCTCCAGGCAAAAACAGAAATACGGTGGCAGCGTGCAGCCGGGCTTTTTACACCATGGGCACCGCCATGCGGCGCGCGTGTATGTATCCGGGTGCAATGCGCGGCACGGCGTCCACCAGTGTGCGGGTGTAGGGGTGCTGGGCGTTCTGGAACAAATCGCCCGGCGCACCGCGCTCGACGATGCGGCCCTGGTACAGCACCAGCACCTCGTCGCACAGGTGGTTGACCACGGCCAGGTCGTGGCTGATGAGCAGATACGTCACGCCACACTGCTGCTGCAAGTCCTGCATCAGGTTCAGCACCTGCGCCTGCACGGATACATCGAGCGCGCTGACCGGCTCGTCGGCCACGATCAGGCGCGGGCGGGTGATGAGGGCGCGGGCAATGGCAATGCGCTGGCGCTGGCCACCGGAGAACTCGTGCGGGTATTTGTCCAGGTCGCTGCTGCGCAGGCCCACCTGGGCCAGCACGGCAGCGGCCTGCGCGCGCTGCTCGGCCCGGCTGGCGGTGCCCAGCGCTTGCAGCGGCTCGGTGACGATGCGTTCAATGCGCTGGCGCGGATCAAGCGAGCCGTAGGGGTCTTGGAACACCATCTGCATATCGCGCCGGGCCTGGCGCAGCGCCTGCGCAGGCAGGGCGTGCAGGTCTTGGCCCAGCAACTGCACGCTGCCTGCGCTGGGCGTATCCAGCGCCATCACCAGCCGCGCCAGGGTGGATTTGCCCGAGCCCGATTCGCCGACGATGCCCACGCTGCGCCCGGCCCGTACCACAAAATCCACGCCTTGCAGCGCGTGCAGCTGGGGGCGGGGGGCGAACAGATGCTGGCGCGCCAGCGGGTAGCTGCGGGCCAGGGCGCACACTTGCAGCAGGGGCGGGTCGGATGCGGGCGTGTTTTGTGCATCAAAACGGCCTCTAGCCCTTGCGGGTTGTGCGCTAGCAGCTATCAACTCAGGAGTGATTGGCGCCGTGCCCAGTGCGCTGCCCAGCGCAGGCGCCATGGCCTCGGGGCGCAGGCAGTAGGCCACGTGGTCGCCAGTCACCTGGACGGCGGGGGGCGGCGTGGTGTGGCAGGTGGGCAGGGTGAAGGCGCAGCGCCCGGCAAAGGGGCAGCCGCTGGGCAGGTCGGCCAGCTCGGGCACGGTGCCGGCGATGGTGGCCAGGCGCGGGCGCTGCCCGGTGGGCGCCACCGGCGCCATCTGCGGGCGCGCCGCCAGCAGGCCGCGCGTGTACGGGTGTGCCAGCGCAGAAAACACCGACGCCGTGGCGCCGCGCTCGACCACGCTGCCGCCGTACATCACCAGCATGCGATCGACGTTTTGCGCGATCACGCCCAGGTCGTGCGAGATCAGGATCAGCGCCATCTGGCGCTCGGCCACCAGCTCGGCGATCAGGGCCAGGATTTGCTGCTGCAACGTCACGTCCAGCGCGGTGGTGGGCTCGTCGGCAATCAGCAGGTCGGGGCCACAGGCCAGCGCCATGGCAATGGTGATGCGCTGGCGCTGCCCGCCCGAGAACTGGTGCGGGTAGGCGTCCATGCGCTGCGCGGCGTTGGCGATGCCCACACGCTCGAGCAGCGCCTGGGCCTGGCCTCTGGCCTGCGCGCGCCCCAATCCGCTGTGCAGGCGCAGTGGCTCGGCCACCTGGTCGCCAATGCGGTGCAGGGGGTTCAGTGCCGTCATGGGCTCCTGGAACACCATGGCCATGCGCTGGCCCCGGATGCGGCACAGGGCGGCGTCGGGCAGGCCCAGCAGCTCCTGGCCATCGAGGCGGATGCTGCCGCTGGCGCGCGCGCGCTCGGGCAGCAGCCCCATCAGCGCCAGCGCGGTGAGCGATTTGCCGCAGCCCGATTCGCCAATCAGGCCCAGGGTTTCGCCGCTCTCCAGGGTGAAGTCCAGGCCGCGCACGGCCTGCGCCAGGCCACGCGGCGTGGGCAAGGCGATGTTCAGTTGGGACACTTGCAGCAGGGGCATGTTCTACCTTCAGCGCTGGCGCGACAGGCGCGGGTCGAGCAGGTCGCGCAGGCCGTCGCCCAGCAGGTTCAGGCCCAGCACGGCGAGGGCGATGGCCACGCCCGGCCACACCGCCAGCAGCGGCGCCTGGAACATCAGCGTTTGCGCCTCGCTGAGCATGCGCCCCCACGAGGGCGCGGGCGGCTGCGTGCCCAGCCCCAGGTACGACAGCGCCGCCTCGGCCAGGATGGCAATGGCAAATTGCACCGTGGCCTGCACGATCAGCACCGGGGCGATGTTGGGCAGCACATGCTCCAGCGTGGTGCGCAAGCGGCCCTTGCCGCAGGCGCGCGCGGCCAGAATAAAGTCGCGCGCCCACACCGCGTTGGCCGAGGCCCGCGTGACCCGCGCAAAGGTCGGGATATTGAAGATGCCAATGGCGATTATGGCGTTGCCTATGCCCGCCCCCCACACCGCCGTGAGCATGATGGCCGACAAAATCGCCGGAAAGGCGAACGTGAAATCGCACAGCCGCATGGTGATCTCTTCCACCCAGCCGCGCTGCGCCGCAGCCCACAGCCCCAGCACCGTGCCCACCGACAGGCCGATGCCCACCGCAATCGCGCCCACCACCAGCGAGTTGCGCGCACCCACCAACAGCAGCGATGCCACGTCGCGGCCAAAGGCATCGGTGCCCAGCCAGTGCTGGGCGCTGGGCGCTTGCAGCTTGGCGGGCAAGTCCATGGCGTAGGGCGACCAGGGCGTCCACACCAGCGACAGCGCCGCGCAGGCCAGCAGCAGCGCCACCAGCACCGCGCCCAGGGCAAAGCTGCGGTGGTGCAGTGCGCGCGCCAGCCAGCCGGGGGCGGCGTAGCGGGCGCTGGTGGCGGGCAAAGGAGGCGGGTGCGGTGGCATGGCAGCGGCAGAGGAAGGCAGTCGGGCGGTGAGGCGGGCAGGGCAGTGGTGGAATGGGCAGGCGGGCGCTGGCGTGGTCAGGGCGGTCAGGCCCGGTTCAGAGGTCGCGGGCCTGCACGCGCGGGTCAATGGCGCCATAGCACAGGTCAACGACAAAGTTCACGGCAATCACCATGGCAGCCAGCAGCATCACGCAATTGCGCACCACGATCAGATCGCGGTTGGCAATCGACTGGAAAATCAGCCGCCCCAGACCGGGCAGGTAAAACACGTTTTCGACCACGATGGTGCCTGCCAGCAGGTTGGCAAACTGCAGCCCCATCACCGTTACCACCGGCACCATGGCGTTGCGCAGCACATGGCGCCACAGCGCGGCGCGCTGGCCCAGGCCCTTGGCGCGGGCGGTGCGCACAAAGTCTTCGCGCAGCACCTCCAGCACCGCCGAGCGCGTGGTGCGCGCCAAAATCGCCGCCTGCACGACAGCCAGCGACACGGCGGGCAGCAGCAAAGCCTTCAAGCCCGGCCACAGGCCACCGCCGCTGTCCTCGCTCCAGCCCGGAAACCCGCCCGCCGCAAACCACTGCAACTGCACCGAGAACAGCAAGATCAGCAAGATGGCGAACCAGAAATTGGGAATGGCAATGCCCAGTTGCGCCAGGGCCATCACGCCCACATCGCCCAGCCGGTTGTGGCGTGAGGCGGCATATACCCCCGCCGCCAAGGCCAGCACGGTGGCCAGGGCCATGGCCAGCAAGGCCAGCGGCACCGTCAGCGCCAGGCGCTCCAGCACCAGCTCGTGTACAGGCGTGCCGTAGGCGTGGCTCTCGCCCATGTCGCCTTGCACAAGGCCGCTGATCCACTGGCCGTAGCGGTGCAGGGCGGGCTGGTCCAGGCCGAGCTGGGCGCTGAGCTGGGCCACGGCCTCGGGGTCGGCGTCGGCGCCCATCAGGGTTTGCGCAGCGTTGCCGGGCAAAATCTCCAGCACTGCAAACACCACCACCGAGGCAGCGGCCAGCGTGCCCAGCAAGGTGGCGAAGCGTTTGAGCAGAAACAGTCCCATGGAAAGTGTTTGGCGGGTGGCAGGCGATGCGGTGGGGGGGGGGCGTGCAGGGCCAGGGCCCGTCAGCGGACGTTAAGGGAGTGGCAGCATAGCGGCAAAACACCCCCGATGCCGGTGGTGGGGTTGTGCCGCGCCGCTGCACCAGTGCGGGCACCGGAACGGGATAATCCGGCCCATGACCGCTGCCCCGTACCGCCGCTACCCTGCCGCCCCACCGCCTTGCCATCCCGCCCGGAGTACGCCATGGCACTGATGATTACCGATGAATGCATCAACTGCGATGTGTGCGAGCCCGAGTGCCCGAATCAGGCCATCTTCATGGGCCCCGACATCTACGAAATCGATCCCGCCAAATGCACCGAATGCGTGGGCCATTTTGAGGAGCCGCAGTGCATGCAGGTGTGCCCCGTCTCCTGCATTCCGGTGGACCCCCGCCACGTGGAAAGCCGGGAAACGCTGTGGCAAAAGTTCGAGCGCCTGCGCGCGGCCGCGCCCGGTTGATGTGCCCCAGTGCCCTGGCAAGAGATTTTCAGGTCAAATCGGCCTCAAAGACTTGCACAATAAGCGCAAGCAGCTATCAAAATAATAGTATTTAGACTGCTGCATCAGGCCGAGGCGGCTTGGGTCGGGGCGGTTTGGTGGTGTGGATGAGCAGCGTGGCCTTGTCCATCTCGCCCGCCAGCAGCGCAGGCCACGCCTTGAGCGAGTGGGCAATGCTGTCTTCGATCAGCGTGCGCTGGTCGGGCGCGGGTTTTTTCAGCACCCAGTTGGCCACATCCGATTTCACGCCGGGGTGGCCAATGCCGATGCGCAGGCGCCAGTAGTCGGGCGAGCCCAGCTGGGCATGGATGTCGCGCAGGCCGTTGTGCCCGGCGTGGCTGCCACCGCGCTTGAGCTTGACCTGGCCGGGGCTGATGTCCAGCTCGTCGTGCGCCACCAGAATCTCTTCCGGCGTGATCTTGAAAAAACGCGCCAGCGCCGCTACCGATTTGCCCGACAGGTTCATGAAGGTTTGCGGCTCCAGCAGCCAGACCGTATGGCCATGCACCGTGGCGCGCGCCGCCAGCCCCCAGTAGCTGCGCTCGGGTTGCAGCGTGACCTTGAGCTCGCGAGCCAGCGCATCAATCCACCAAAACCCGGCGTTGTGCCGCGTGGCCTCGTACTCGGGCCCGGGATTGCCCAGGCCGACAAACAGTTTGATCATGCGAAGAATTATCAGGGGCCTGAAAGCCAACGGCCCACGCAAGGTGGGCCGTTGAGAGGGAGCAGCCGCGTGCGGCTGCCAAGCCAGTGGGGAGGCTTACTTCTTCTTGCCCTTGCCCTTGGCAGGAGCGGCGGCAGCGGCTTCAGCAGCGCCGGCTTCGAGCACCACGGCTGGCGGCACCACGGCGACCACCACGGGGTTCTTCTGGCTGCCACGCACCACCAGCGTTGCGCCCTTGGGCAGCGGCACGTCTTGCAGGTGCAGGGCTGCGCCCTTCTTCAGGCTGCTCAGGTCCACGGTGATGAACTCGGGCAGGTCCGAAGGCATGCACGAGACGTTGATTTCGGTCATCACGTGGTTGACGGTGCACTTGTCGGCCTTGACCGCAGGCGACTCTTCAGCGCCGACGAAGTGCAGTGGCACCTTCAGGTGCAGCTTGGTTTTGTCATCGACGCGTTGGAAGTCGATGTGCAGCACTTGCTGCTTGTAGGGGTGGTATTGCACATCGCGCAGCACCACTTTGTGCGTTTGGCCAGCCACTTCCATGTCCAGCACGCTGGAGTGGAAGGCTTCTTTCTTCAGGGCGTGCCACAGGCTGTTGTGGTCGATTTCGATGGTTTGGGGTTCAGTAGCACCACCGTAGACGATGCCGGGCGCGCGGCCCGAATTGCGCAGACGGCGGCTCGCACCCGTGCCTTGCTTGGCGCGCTCAAAAGCGACGAAGTTCATATCAAATCTCCATGGGAAATGCACCGCGACCAGTGTCATTTCAGGTTAAAAAAAGGCCCCCGAGAACCGGGAGCCTCTGTGGTGTTCCAAGACTCAGAACAGGTCGTTCTGGTCTGAGAACAAACTCATCACCGATTCGCCTTTGGCAATGCGCTGTATCGTCTCAGCGATCAGCGGTGCCACCGAGAGCTGGCGGATTTTGGCGCATTCCTTGGCGGCTTCGCTCAAGGGAATGGTGTTGGTCACGACCACTTCATCCAGGGCCGAGCCCTTGGTGATGCGTTCAATGGCAGGGCCCGAGAAGATGGGGTGCGTGCAGTAGGCGTACACCTTTTTGGCGCCACGGGCCTTGAGCACTTCAGCCGCTTTGACCAGGGTGCCAGCAGTGTCGATCATGTCGTCCATGATCACGCAGTTGCGGCCTTCGATTTCGCCGATGACGTGCATGACTTCCGACACATTGGCCTTGGGACGGCGCTTGTCGATGATGGCCAGATCACAACCGAGTTGTTTGGCCAGGGCACGGGCACGCACCACGCCACCCACGTCAGGAGAAACGACGATGAGGTCGTCGTATTTCTTCTGGTTCAGATCGCCCAGCAGCACCGGCGAGGCGTAGATGTTGTCCACGGGGATATCGAAAAAACCCTGAATTTGGTCGGCGTGCAAGTCCATGGTCAGCACGCGGGCCACGCCCACGGCTTGCAGCATGTTGGCTACCACTTTGGCCGAGATGGGCACGCGGCTGGAGCGGGGACGGCGATCCTGGCGGGCGTAGCCGAAGTAGGGGATCACCGCGCTGATGCGTTCGGCAGATGCACGCTTGAGCGCATCGACCATGATCAGCAATTCCATGAGGTTTTCGTTCGTGGGTGCGCAGGTGGACTGCACTACGAAGACGTCGCGGGCACGAACGTTTTGTTTGATTTCGACAGTGACTTCACCGTCCGAGAAGCGACCTACGTCTGCTGCACCCAGAGTGGTTCCAAGGTGTTGGGCGATTTCAGAAGCCATGCCAGGATTGGCATTGCCGGTGAAAACCATGAAGTCGGGTTGGTTGGCTTGCATGAGCGGCCCAGCAGTCTGAGATTAGTGCCTGTATGCGGCAAATATTTGGCAGGGGAAGAAGGATTCGAACCTTCGCATGCCGGAATCAAAATCCGGTGCCTTAACCAGCTTGGCGACTCCCCTACACGGGTTGGCTGCCGTGTGGCAACCAACCTTTAACTTTTCACCTTAAACCCAGTCTTTTAATGGATGGGTTTGCAGGTTTTTACACTGTTTGACTTGCCACTCGCCGGGAGCTTGGCTGAAGTCAACTTGGTGCGATATCTTTGCAAAAACTGCGCTTCCAGAGCCCGTCATTCTACCGCGTAATTTGTGCAAATCAAGCCAATTAAGGACTTTTTTTACATCGGGACACAGCGCTTCAGCGGTGCTCTGCAAGTCGTTTTGACCAAAATCAAAATGTTTTGCAGCGAAGCCTGCGATTGTAGCACTGGCTGAATCGCGTTTGAGCGTAGGTGATGAAAAAATTTGTGGAGTATCCAATCCTGCGGCGGGTTTGATGACCACAAAACGTGCCGACGGGAGTGCGTGCTCGGGGGGGAGCGGCGTAATAGCCTCTCCGATGCCCTCTACCCAGGCGTTGTCTCCGCACAGGAAAAAGGGCACGTCCGCTCCCAGCGTCAGGCCAATGCGCATCAGGGTCGGGCGATCCAGGTTCAGGTGCCATAGTCGGTTCAGTGCCAGCAGCGTAGAGGCCGCATCGGAAGATCCGCCGCCCATGCCCGCCTGGGCTGGCACTTGTTTGAGTACGCCGATGTGCGCGCCCAGGGCGCAACCAGTGGCCGCTTGCAGTGCACGTGCAGCGCGCACCGTCAGGTCATCCGGGGGCAGGGGCGCGCCCAGGTCTTCGCGACTGATGTGTCCGTCATGGCGCAACGCAAAGTGCAGGGTGTCGCTCCAGTCGATCAGCATGAACACCGATTGCAGTAGGTGGTAGCCATCGGGGCGGCGCCCGGTGATGTGCAAAAACAGGTTCAGCTTGGCGGGCGCGGGGACGTCATAGAGTGCTTGCACAGCTTGTGTTCCTAGCGTTCGAACGTGATGCGCAGTGTGGCCCGGGGCTCAGGTGTCTGGCGCTGCGCCAGCATTTTTCCTTGCCCAATGGCACTCAGATCTGCATGCCAGCCGTCGCTGGTTGCTGGTATCCCCGAGAGCCAGCTGAACAGTGCGGTCACTGGGATGGCTGCTCCGGTGGCTTGTTCCAGCAAAGCTTCCAGCGAAGAGGATTCCTGCGTAGTCTCGCCCGAGTGGAGCCGGGCATGCCCAGGCTTCCAGTCGAGTTGCACCAGCGTGTTGCCAAACGGGCTCAAGAGCCTGAGTTCGCCGTGGAGCGGGTTGCCATCCAGTTCGAAGGCCGCAGAAAAAGACTGTGCAGCCTGGCCTTCCAGTTGTAGCGCCAGGCGTCCGCTCCAGTGGGTGCGCAGTGCGCCGCTGGTCGCTGTCGGCGAGGGGGGGGTGCTACAGCCCGCCAAGGCCAGCAATGGCGCCAGCACCGCCACGGCGGCCAGTCGGCGTCTGGCAAGTTTCCCGTGGGGGGGGTGTGCGGCGCCCGGCGCAGCGTTGTACCGATGGCTGTGGCAGGGCATCAGAGCGTGGCACCCAAGCGCTTGATGGTGCTTTTCAGGGTGTCGTTGTTGGGCTTGAGCCGCAGGCCTTCGCGCCAGACTTCCTTGGCACGCTCTTGCTCGCCCAGGCTCCAGAGTACTTCGCCCAGATGCGCGGCGATTTCGGCGTCAGGCTGTTTTTGGAAGGCGGTTTCCAAGATGCGCAAGGCTTGCGTGCGGTTACCCATTCGAAACTCCACCCAACCGAGGCTGTCAGTGATGAAGGGGTCGTTGGGGGCATGGCGCAGGGCGGTTTCAATCAGTGTTTTTGCCTCTGCTAGGCGGATGCCCCGGTCAGCGAATGAATAACCCAGCGCATTGAGTGCGTGGTGAAAATCGGGCTGGCGGGCAATGATCTGGCGCAGCAGCCGTTCCATGGTGTCAAGCTTGCCCGCTTTTTCGGCCAGCATGGCCTGGTCGTAGACAAACTCGTTGTCGTCGGGGGATTGGGCCACCACACGTGTCTGAACGGCATAGGCTTGGTCGTATTCGTGGGCGTCGCGCAGTATTTGAACTTCTGCCAGCAGCTTCAGTTGTTCTTCTTCGGCGGTGGCTGCGGGCAGGGTGCTGACCAGTGCGCGGGCGCGAGTCAGTTTGCCTTGGCGTGCCAGCAGGGAAGCCCGCTGTAGTTGCGCGCTGAACAGGTCTTGCGGGTGGTCGATGCGGTTGAGCCACGCTTCTGCGTTGTCTGGGTCGCCGCGTTTTTCGGCAATTTGTGCATACAGAAGGTAGGCCTGCGTCAGTGCGCGGGGCCCGTTGGTACTGGGGGCCGCAGAGGCTGTGGTCAGTGCAATAAAGCGTTGCAGCGCGGCCTCGGCTTCGGCCAGTTTTTCTTCTTGCAATAGCAGTGCTGCCTGCATCAGCCAGGCCTGGGTCAGGTCGGGTTGGGCGGCAGTAGCGCTTTGCAACTGTTGCAGGGCTTCGGTGTTGCGCTGCAATTCGATTAATACGCGGGCATAGGCCATGCGCATTTCAGGACTGGGTTGTGCATCAAAGTAAGTCTGCACTACGGTGCTGGCGGCTTCTTCGCCACGGCCCAGCAGCTCCAGTGCTAGCAAGGCGGCGCCATCGTAGTGGGGGGCGGTGTTTTGCGCTTGTGCCGCAGCTTGCAAGGCGCCGGGCACGTCTTCGGCCAGCAGCCGCATGCGGCCTATGGCGACCCAGGCCGGTGGTGCGGTGTCGGGCTGGCGCAGGTCGGCAGCCAGCGCTTGCTCGACGATGGCGGCGGCCAGTGCTTTGTCGCTGGCACGGCGGTACAGCTGCGGCAGGGCCAGCAGTGTTGCCGTTTTGGCATACGGCGGCGATTGTGTCAGCTCTTGCGCCAGTGGCACCGCGCTGTCGCTGATGCGGTTGAGTGCGACCAGGATTTGCAGCACATAGCGATTGGCTTCGCGCGATTGTGGCCACGCCGCTTTCCAGGCTTGTGCAGCGGCCAGAGCGGACTCGCCTGAGCGCGCCTGCAAGGCGATGTCAGCAGCGCGTTGGTAGACTTTTTCGTCGTTGCTTTGGCGAGCAGCCTCCAGCATCAGGGCAAAGCCAGTGGCGGGATCGCCCGCACGGGTGGTGATTTCACCCAGCAGAACTTCATAGAAAAGCTCCGCCCCCATGGCCGCATCAGGCGGCTCCTCGCTGGCACCGGTGTTGGCGGGTGGTGTGCGGGTGGCCTTGGCTGCGGCTGTAGCTGCCCAAGTGGGGGCTGTGCCAGTCACCAGGACGGCGGTCAGCGCAGAGATCATGAAACGATGGATAGAGGCCATAAAACCATAATAATCGAAGCCCGAATGCCCCATTGGATGTCTTTTCCTATGCCCGAATTGCCAGAGGTTGAAGTCACCCGCCTGAGTTTTCACCAGGCTATTGCCGGGGCGCGGATTGTGGCCGTGGCGTTGGGCAAGCCCCTGCGCTGGCCTTTGGGTTGCGCGCCTGCCGATCTGGCCGGGCGTGTGGTGCTGGGGGTGCGCCGACGCGGCAAATACCTGCTACTGGATCTGGACAAAGGCTTGCTGCTGTTGCATCTGGGGATGTCGGGTAGCCTGCGTTTTGCAGCCGATTTGCCCGCGCCGGGGACGCACGACCACTTCGATCTGACAACGACCCAAGGCACCTTGCGTTTGCACGATCCGCGCCGCTTTGGCGCCGTGGTCTATGCGCAAGACGAGCACGACGCACCGGCACGCAAGCTCTTGGGTGCACTGGGCGTGGAGCCACTGGCCGATGATTTTGTGTTCGAGCCTTTCTGGCGCGGCCTGCAAGCCAGCCGTTCGCCCATCAAGCAGGTGCTGCTGGCCGGGCGCCTGGTGGTGGGGGTGGGCAACATTTACGCGTCGGAAGTGCTGTTTCTGGCGGGCATTCGTCCCACCACCAAAGCCGCGCGCATTGGCCAGGCGCGGGCGCGCAAACTGCACCAGGCCATCGTACAAGTGCTGCGCCAGGCGGTGGCAGCGGGCGGCAGTACCCTGCGCGATTTCAGCAGTGCCGATGGCAGCGCTGGACATTTCCAGGCGCAAGCCCATGTCTATGGGCGTGAGGGCGCACCCTGTCATACTTGCGCCACGCCCGTGCGCATGGTGCGCCAGGCACAGCGCAGCAGTTACTACTGTCCACGCTGCCAGCATTCTTGAAGCAAATCGGCATCCAGCCCGCGTGCATTGGGCGCAAGCAGCTATTGTTTTAAGAGCGTTTTTGCAGACGACCTCTTGATTTCCGGGAACAAAGTGGGATCCTCATTCAACGATCAGTTTGAACTGCACGGCGCTTGGCGGCGTGCGTTTGCCCAGCAGTTGAAGCGTTTGGCCGAGTGGCTGGACTCCCACGAGTTGATGGACGCTGCTGTGCAAGAGCGTCTGCAACGCCTTGAAAACCAGATCCGCTCCGACAAAATCATGGTGGCTTTTGTTGCCGAGTTTTCGCGCGGCAAATCCGAGCTGATCAACGCTATTTTCTTTGCCGGTTATGGCCGCCGCATCATGCCGGCCAGCCCCGGGCGTACCACCATGTGCCCCACCGAGCTGGGCTACGACCCCACTCTGGGGCCCTGCCTGCGTTTGCTGCCCATCGATACCCGGCTGCAGCCCTTGAGTCTGGCCGAATGGCGCCTCAAGCCGGGCGCCTGGGAGACGCTGCCCCTGGACATTCACAGTGCTGACCAGATCGCAGCAGCGCTGGAAAAGGTCGCGCAGGTGCGCAAAGTCACGCCCGATGAAGCACGCGCTCTGGGCTTTTGGCACGACGAACTGCCTGAGGACAATCCCGCGCTGGACGATCAAGGCCTGGTCGAAGTGCCCTTGTGGCGCCACGCCCTGATCAATATGCCCCACCCCCTGCTCAAAGAGGGGCTGGTGATTCTGGATACGCCCGGCCTCAACGCCGTGGGTGCCGAGCCCGAGCTGACGGTCAACCTGATTCCGCAGGCCCATGCTGTGGTGTTCATCCTGGGCGCTGACACGGGTGTTACACGCTCTGATCTGTCGATTTGGCGCGAGCACCTGGTTTCGACGCAGGCGGGCACCGACTCGCGTCTGGTGGTATTGAACAAAATCGACACTCTGTGGGATGCGCTCAACGCCCCGGAGAAAGTGCAGGCGCAGCTGGACAAGCAGCGCAGCACCTCTGCGCAGATGCTGGGTGTGCGTGTGGAGCAGGTGCTGCCGGTGTCGGCACAAAAAGGGCTGCTGGCCAAAATCACCCAGGATGCTGCGCTGCTGCAAGCCAGCGGCTTGCCGGTGCTGGAGGATGCGCTATCGCAAGGCATCATGGGTCAGCGCCAGGCCATATTGCGGGCGGCGGTAGCGGCGGGCGTGGCAGGCTTGAACACCGAGACATCGCGCCTGCTCAATATCCGCCGCCGAGACCTCGATGACCAGATGCTGGAGCTGCGCAGTTTGCGTGGCAAGAATGCCTCGGTGATCGAATCCATGCGCACCCGCATTGAGCAGGAGCAAACTGAATTTGACCTCAGCGCCGCCCGCATACAAGCCGTGCGCGCCGTGCATTTGAAGCTGCTGAACGATGTTTTTGTGCAGTTGGGTACCAAAGCCCTGAAAGAGCAACTCAAGCCTTTGGTGGCTGCATTGCAGCAAAGGGGCCTGAAGCTGGGTGTGAAGAAAATCTATGCGGAGGCTTTTGCCAATTTGCGTGCCACGCTCGATGGTGCGCAAGCGTCCACTATTGAGATTCAGGCCATGCTGGGGGGAACCTTCAGCCAGCTCAACGCAGAGTTTGGCTTCTCGCTGCAAGTGCCCGCCACACCGCCGCTGGAGCCGCTGGCGGCCGATCTGGCCTCCATTGAGCAGGGGCATCTGCAATACCTGAGCATGGGCAACGCCTTCAAGTTGGCTCGCCCGGAATTTGCCGAGCGCCTGGGGCGCGCGCTGTTCATGCGGGTACGCACCGTGTTTGAGTCTGCGGCCAACGACCTGGAGCTGTGGAGTAAATCTGCCACCGCCCAGCTGGACGCCCAGTTGCGCGAGCGCCGACGCAGCTTTGCCCGCCGCATCGAGGCAATAGACCGCATCCAGAAAGCCGCCAGCGGCTTGGTCGAGCGGATTGCAGAAATTGAAGAAGGCGATCAGTTGCTGACCCAGTTGGAAACCAGTTTCCAGAGCCAGACAGCGCAGTTGCTGAAATTGTCGCTGGAGCCCGCAGTGGTCGTGGAGCACCCCCCCAGTGCCGTAGCTGCATGACAGCGCGTGTTGCTACCTTGGCGCAGCAGGTGGTGCGCTGGCAAACGCAGTATGGGCGCCACCATTTGCCCTGGCAGCAAACGCGCGATCCGTACCGGGTCTGGCTGTCAGAAATCATGCTGCAGCAAACGCAGGTCACGACAGTGCTCGATTACTACGAGCGTTTTTTGCAGCGCTTTGCTGATGTCACTGCGCTGGCACATGCTTCGGAAGATGAGGTGCTGGCACTGTGGAGTGGGCTGGGCTATTACAGCCGTGCGCGCAATTTGCACCGCTGTGCCCAGATGGTGGTGGCGCAGCATGGCGGCGCCTTTCCGTCCTCGGCACAGGCGTTGGCATTGCTCCCGGGTATTGGCCGATCGACTGCAGGCGCCATCGCTGCTTTTTGTTTTTCAGAGCGCGTGCCCATCCTGGACGCCAACGTCAAGCGCGTGCTGACACGTTGGCTGGGGTTTGATGCCGATCTGGCGCTGGCAGCCAACGAGCGGCGCCTGTGGGATCACGCTCAGACCCTTCTTCCCCAGGATGACTTGGCTCATGCCATGCCGCGCTATACCCAGGGGTTGATGGATTTGGGCGCCACGATTTGTTTGTCGCGCAAACCTGTGTGCGCGCAATGCCCCTTGCAAGACGGCTGCGTGGCCGCGCGACAAGGCGAACCGGAGCGCTACCCGGTCAAAACGCGCAAGCTGGTGCGCAAAGCACAGTCCTGGTGGCTGCTGGTGCTGCGCGATGGGGCTGGACGGGTGTGGCTGCACAAGCGCCCGGCCACGGGTATCTGGGCCGGCCTGCATTGTTTACCCGTATTCGAGGCCCGCGAGCAGCTACTGGCACACCCTGCCATATTGGCAGCCCCGCAAGTGACCGAGTTGCCAGCGTTCTTGCATGTGCTGACCCACCGCGACCTGTACCTGCACCCAGTACTGGCGGCCAGTACCGTCGATGTGCCGGTTGGCGAAGATGGCGGCTGGTTTGATGCCGGGCAATGGCGCCAAATAGGCCTGCCTGCGCCGGTGCGCAAGTTTTTGGAGAATTGGTAGCTGTTGCACGGGTTGCAGAGATCAAGCATCAAGCTCGCGATGGCGGCGCAGCGTCATCCAGCGGCTGCTGAAAGTTTCTGCCAGCCGCTCCACCAAATACACCGAGCGGTGCTGGCCTCCCGTACAGCCAATGGCGACGGTGACATAGCTGCGGTGGTTCTGGGCCAAAAACTCCAGCCAGTGGTTGAGAAATTGTTCGATATGGCTGCGCATTTGGCGCACTTCTGGTTGGTGTGCCAAATAGTCTGCAACGGGTTGATCTAGTCCTGTCAAATCCTTCAGGGCTGGCTCATAGTGTGGATTGGGCAGCATGCGCACGTCAAAAACGTAGTCTGCATCGACCGGAATGCCGCGCTTGAATGCAAAAGACTGGAACACCAGCGTGAGTTGGTCTGGAGCGGATGACATCAGTCCCTTCACGTAGCTTTGCAGCTGTGAGGCCCGGATAGCGCTGGTGTCGATGACATGGGCTTGTTCGCGCAGGTCGGCCAGCAGTTCGCGCTCCAGCTCGATGACCTGTACCAGCGCGCGCCGTCCGTCGGTGAGATCGTCGTGGGAGAGGGGATGGCGCCTGCGTGTTTCAGAGAAGCGCCGCACCAGCGTATCCGTGGTGGCGTCCAAGAAAAGGGAATGCACGACGATGCCCTGGCTGCGCAAGCGCTCCAATTCTTGCGGTACCTGGGGCAAGGAGGTGGCGCTGCGCACATCCATGGCAATGGCAACTCTGTTGCCGTGGTGGCGGTGCTCCAGTGCCACAAAAGGCGCCAACAGCTCTGGTGGCAGGTTATCCACACAGTAATAGCCGGCATCCTCCAGGGCGCGCAAGGCGACGGATTTTCCCGAGCCCGACATCCCGGTAATCAAGGCAATTTCGAGTGTCATGGTTGCTGTTCTCCCTGCAGTGCAGCGTGTGCGGTGCCCAGCATTTCGCGGGCATGGGCCAGTGTGGTTTGGGACAGGCGCTGTCCGCCCAGCATGCGGGCTACTTCGGTCACGCGCTGCTCGCCTTGCACCACTTTCACGGTGCTGCTGGTGCCCGCACCCCCATGGTCTTTGGATACGACCAAGTGCTGGTGGGCCTGCGAAGCCACTTGTGGCAAGTGAGTTACGGCCAGCACCTGGCGATCCTGGCCCAACTGGCGCATCAGTCGGCCCACAGCGTCCGCGACAGCCCCGCCGACGCCAGAATCGACCTCGTCAAAGATCAGTGTGGATGCCGTGCCCAGTGCGCTGGTCGTCACAGCAATGGCCAGGGAGATGCGCGAGAGCTCGCCGCCGGAAGCAATTTTGCCAATCGGCTTGGGCGTGGCGTCGGGGTGGGCCGCTATCAGAAAAGTGACTTCATCCAGGCCATGGGCAGCAGGGTTGGCACTGGGAGCCAAAGCGACTTGAAACCGTCCACCCTGCATTCCCAGCACTTGCATGGCGTCGGTGATGGCTTGGGACAGGCGCGGCGCTGCTTGGGCGCGTGCCTGTGAAAGCTTGCGGGCTGCACGGTTGAATGTATCGGCTGCTTTCTTTTCCGTGGCCTCCAGACTGTCCAGGTCTGCGGCAGTGTTCAATACCTGCAACTCGTTTTTCCAGGACTGGAGCAAATGTGGAAGCTCCACGGGTGTGCGCTTGTAACGCCGTGCCAGGGTCAGCCACAAAGCCACCCGGGTATCCAACGCCGACAGGCTTTGCGGATCCAGATCCGCATGGCGCAGGTAGGCGTGCAATGAGCGCACCACTTCTTCGGCATGCGCCACGCTGGAGATCAGTGCGTCACTGAGGTTTTTGAATGCCGGTTCGAGGTGCTCTTGTGCCTGCAATTGCTCTTGCGCCCGGGACAGGCATGGCAGGGCGCCCGTTTCTTCTGCATCCAGCAGGTTCAATGCCTCTTGCGCTGCATCAAGCAAGGACTGGGCGTGGGTCAGTCGGGTGTGCTGGGCGTTGAGTTCTTCCCACTCGTCATCGCCGGGCGCGAGTTTTTCCACCTCTGCGATCTGCCATTGCAGTCGCTCGCGGTCACGTTGCAGGTGGTCTTGTGCGCTGCGTGCCTGGGTCAATGCCTTTTGTGCGGCGCGCCACTGCGCCCAGTGGCTGGCCACCTCATTCTGCATGGCAATGCCGGCGTAAGCGTCCAGCAGACCGCGCACTGCATCGGGGCGCGTCAGGCTTTGCCAGGCATGTTGTCCGTGGATGTCCAGCAGGTGCTCGCCCACTGTGCGCAATTGGGTGGCAGTGGCAGGTACGCCATTGATCCATGCGCGGCTCTTGCCCTGCAAATCTACGGTGCGCCGCAGCAGCAGGTGTTCATCGGCAGTAAAACCTGCCTCTTGTAGCCATGGGTGCAGCAGTGCGGGGCAGTCAAACTCTGCACAGACATCGGTGCGCTGCGCGCCTTCGCGCACCACGGCACTGTCGGCACGCTCGCCCAGGGCCAGTTGCAAGGCATCGATCAGGATGGATTTGCCCGCCCCAGTCTCTCCAGTCAGTGCAGTGAAGCCAGGAGAAAGCTCCAGATCGAGTTGGTGAACAATCACGAAATCGCGCAGCGTGATGCTCTTGAGCGCCATCGTCAGGAGCCCCCTTCGTTCCAGCGCAGTTTTTTCCGCAAGGTATCGAAATAACTCCAGCCACAGGGGTGCAGAAAACGCACGCAGTATTCTGAGCGTTTGACCAGAATGCGGTCGCCATGCAGCAGCGAGGCCAGCGATTGCATATCAAAATTGGCGCTGGCATCGCGACCGCTCACGATTTCAATGGCGATCTCGGTGATGTCCGCCAGAACAATCGGGCGGTTGGACAGAGTGTGTGGGGCAATTGGCACCAGCACCCAGCCCGGAATGGAGGGGTGCAGCATGGGCCCGCCCGCCGATAGGGCGTAGGCGGTGGAGCCGGTCGGGGAAGCAATGATCAGGCCGTCAGCCCGCTGGTTGGCAACAAAACGACCGTCCACTTCAACCCGCAACTCCACCATGCCGGAGGTTGCGCCGCGGTTAACCACCACATCGTTCATGGCAAAAGCGTCAAAGACGCACACCCCATCGCGTATGACGCGTGCATGCATCAGTGGGCGGTGGTCTTCTTCAAACTGACCATGCAAAATGGGCGTCAGTGTTGCCTGGTAGTTGTTCAGCGGAATATCAGTGACGAAGCCAAGGCGCCCTTGGTTGATGCCCACCAGCGGAATGCCGTAGGGAGCCAACTGGCGACCAATGCTCAGCATGGTTCCATCACCGCCTACTACCAAACCCAGGTCGCACCGTTCGCCAATGCCAGCGGCGTCCAGCGCCGCATACTGCGTCAATCCGGTGTGCAGGGCAGTTTGTGCCTCCAGTGCGACAGAGCAACCTTGGTCAACGAGAAACTGGGCAATGCTTTCCAGATCCTTGCGAACATTTTCTGCCATGGCCTCAGAAACAGGGCTCTGGTATTTTCCGATCAGAGCAACGTGTTGAAAACTAAGCTTCATGGCGAAATTACATCACTAA
>NZ_JAQUAL010000022.1:0-29177 GCF_028687295.1 Simplicispira sp. | reverse complement strand
AGCGCACCGTCTGGTGGCTGTTTGCGCCCCCGGCGCTGCTGGTGGGGCTGCGTTGGGTGTTGCAATGGCAAAGCGACCGCGCCCCGCAGCTGCCGGTGTTGCCGCTGACACCTTTTGTCGCCACGCAAGATGTCTGGGGCCTGCTGTGGCCGGTGCTGTGGACGCTGCTGGCGCTGTGCGCCAGCGTGGCGGGCACGCTGCTAGCGGCGCGCCGCTGGGGCTGGCGCCCGGTGGGCCGCGTCTGGATGGTGCTGTGGGTGGCCGCCTGCGTGGCGGGCACGGCGGCACTGCTGTGGCGCCACCTCAATGTGCGCGGCGTGCAGCCGCTGGCACCCGTGCAGGCCCAGGTGCTGGGCAGCCGCATCCTGGCGCCCAGCGCGCGCGGCTCCGGCGGCACGCAGCTGGTGCTGCGCATTGACACCCTGGAGCCACTGCAACAGGTGCTGATCGACGACCCGCAGGCCGCGCAGTGGCGCCCTGGCCAGCGCCTGGCGCTGCAATGGGCACGCGGGCGCTACAGCGGTTGGTTTGTTACTGGCTGGCAAGCAGCAGCGCCCCCCACCACCTCCCCGTGAAGGGGAGCCATCTCTCGGGAAAATCACGGATGAAACTGGCCATTCTCGACCGCGACGGCACTATCAACGCCTTGGGCGATGAGGACTTCATCGCCTCGCCCGCCGACTGGCAGCCGCTGCCCGGTGCGCTCGAAGCCATTGCCCGCCTCAACCATGCGGGCTGGCATGTGGTGGTGGCCACCAACCAGCCCGGCCTGGGGCGCGGCCTGTTCGACGTGGCTGCGCTCAACGCCATCCACGGCCTGATGCACAAGCAACTGGCGGCGCTGGGCGGGCGCATCGAGGCCATTTTTTACTGCCCCCACGCCCCCGACGAGGCCTGCACCTGCCGCAAGCCCGCCCCCGGCTTGCTGGAGCAGATTTGTGACCGCTACGGCGTCGATACCGACAAGGTGTGCGTGGTGGGCAGCTGCCCTGAGCACCTGCAAGCGGGCGCAGCGCTGGGTGCGGCGCTGCATCTGGTCGCCACGGGTGAAGCGGCAGCGCTG
This sequence comes from Simplicispira sp., assembly GCF_028687295.1. Lineage (NCBI taxonomy): Bacteria > Pseudomonadati > Pseudomonadota > Betaproteobacteria > Burkholderiales > Comamonadaceae > Simplicispira > Simplicispira sp. The sequence goes on along the minus strand of NZ_JAQUAL010000022.1, from coordinate 28,114 downwards.
GACTGCGCTGCCCCGCTGGCGCCCCAATGGCCCCCCGGAACACGCCTGCACGCCAACCTGGGTGCCCTGGTCGAGCACCTGCTGACCCGGCCCACACCAGCATCTACAGCCATGCCCATGCCTGCGCTGGTATCGGCAGCGCAGCCATCGCCATAACGCTATCGAAAAGAGAGCTGTAGGCGCTTGTCCTGCAAGGTCTGGAGCCCTGAAACACCTCAAAATGGCCCTCATCCAACGCATGCTGGAGTGGTTGGAATGGCCCCCGGCGCCCGCTGTGCCAGCGCCCGTGCCAGCACCACCGGAATGGCCAGCGTCTGCACCGCCCGCACCTGAGCCGGGGCCGCCGCCACCGCATTGGCACCACCCGCAGGCCAACCGCCGCGTGCAGCTCCAAGGCACCGAGGTGGCCTATGTGCTGCACCGGGCGCAGCGGCGCAGCATAGGTTTTACGGTCGGGGCCGAGGGGTTGACAGTGCGTGCGCCTGCCCGTGCCACGCTGGCCACAGTCGATGCCGCCTTGCAGCACAAAGCCGCCTGGATACTGCGCAAGCTCCACGAGGTGCGCGAGCGTCAGCACCGCCAGGAACAAGCGCGCATCGTCTGGGGTGATGGCGCCGTGCTGCCCTACCTGGGCGCCCCGCTGCGGCTGGTACTGGCTCCGGCGGCCAGGGTGCCCCCGTCCGACCACAGCCTGCCCAGCGCGCCCCTGCACCACATCCCCGGCGACCCGCACCTGGCAACGCCAGCCGCACTGCCCCTGAACCTGCCCGCCCACGCCAGCCCAGAGCAGATTCGCGCCGCCGTGCAGGCCTGGCTGATGCGCCAGGCGCGGGCGCACTTCACCGCGCGGCTAGACCACTTTGCCCCGCTGCTGGGCGTGCGCTGGAGCCGCCTGCGCCTGTCCAGCGCCCAGACCCGCTGGGGCAGCGCCAAGGCCGATGGCTCCATCGCCCTGAACTGGCGCCTGCTGCACCACGCCCCCGCCGTCATCGACTACGTGGTGGCGCACGAGCTGGCCCACCTGCGCGTGATGGACCACAGCCCGCGCTTCTGGAGCACTCTGGCCACTGTGGTGCCCGACCACGCTGCGCTGCGCCGCCGCCTGCGCGACGAGAGCGTGCCGCGCTGGGATTGATGCTATCAAATAAATAGCTTGTAGCGCACTGTGTACGGGGCCTGGAGGGTGATTTGACCTGTTTATGGGGTGGCGGCCCTGCTTGCGCCCTCCCTGCTTCGCCATACAGTGCCCGCCGGGGAATGCACCGCGCTGCGCCACAATGGCCAGCTGCCGTGCCGGGGCGCTGCTGCCGCCAGTGCCAGTGCCTGGTGATGGCGTTCTGTTCCGTTTGTGCCAGCCGTTTTTGGAGCCACCCGCCGCCATGATTCCCCTGCAACTCTTCGACCCCGCCTCCAGCACCTACACCTATGTGCTGCACGACCCGGCCACGCGCGAGGCCCTCATCATCGACCCGGTGGACGCCCAGCTCGAACGCGATCTGGCCGCACTGCAAGCGCGTGGCCTGACGCTGCGCTGGGCGCTGGAAACCCACGCCCACGCCGACCACATCACCAGCGCCGGTCTGCTGGCCGAGCATACCGGCGCGCGCACCGCCGCCCCGGCGGGCTGCGGCATCGGCACCGCCGCCGTGCAGTTGCAGCACGGCGACGTGCTGGAGTTTGGTGCCGAGCGCCTGCGCGCGCTGCATACGCCGGGCCACACGGCGGGCAGCATGTCGTATGTCTGGCGCGAGCATGTGTTCACGGGCGATGCGCTGCTCATCAACGGCTGCGGGCGCACCGACTTCCAGTCGGGCGATGCGCACGCGCTCTACCGCAGCATCACCGAAGTGCTGTTTGCGCTGCCCGACTCCACCACCGTCTGGCCCGGCCACGACTACCAGGGCCGCAGCCACTCCACCATCGCCGCTGAAAAAGTGGGCAATGCGCGCGTGGCAGGCCGCAGCGAGGCCGAGTTCGTCCTGTTGATGCAAGGGCTGCACCTGCCGCGCCCGCAGCGCATGGACGAGGCCGTGCCTGCCAACCTGCAATCGGGCCTGCGCCACGATGCCGGTGCGGCGCTGTTGCAGGCCCCGCGCGCAGCCGAGGGCTATGCGGGCGATGTCTCGCCGCAACTGGCTTGGCAATGGGTGCAAAGCGGCGATGCCGTGCTGGTGGACGTGCGCACTGACGCCGAGCGCGAATGGGTGGGGCAGGTGCCCGGCGCCGCCGCCGTGGCCTGGAAGCAGTGGCCCGGCATGGCCATGAACCCCGACTTTGATGCGCAACTGCGCGCCGCCGTGCCTGCGGGGGCCCAGGTGCTGCTGCTGTGCCGCAGCGGCGTGCGCTCGATTGCCGCCGCCCGCCGTGCCACCGAGCTGGGCCTGATGGCCTACAACGTACTCGAAGGCTTCGAGGGCGACCCCGACAGCCAGGCCCAGCGTGGCCACCGGGGCGGCTGGCGCTTTCACGGCCTGCCCTGGCGCCAGGGCTGAGGCAGCGCGGGGTGAGGGCGAGGGGGCCGTGCGCTGCACGCCCTCTGCGTTCGGGCTGTGCTGGCGGCTCCTGCAACGCGGGGCACAGGCGAAAAAAAACGGACTGACACAGTCCGTTTGAGAGGGGGTGCGGTGCTTACAGCGCCGGAATGCGCAGCTTCTGGCCGGGGTAGATTTTGTCGGGGTGGGTGAGCATGGGCTTGTTGGCTTCGAAGATCACGGGGTATTTGTTGGCATCGCCGTAAAACTTCTTGGCAATGGCCGACAGCGTATCGCCACGCACCACGTCGTGGAACTGCGCCTGCGGCTCGGGGTGGGTCACGCTCATGAGGTTCTCGACGCTGGTCACGCTGGCGACGTTGCCGCAGCACAGGGTGACTTTTTCTTTGGCCGCTTGCGTTGGGGCCTCACCCTGCACAGTGACTTTGCCCTGGGTGGCGTCGTAGGCCACCTGCACGTTGCTCACGCCCAGATTTTGCGAGGCGATGTAGGCCGTAATGGCCTGCGCGGCTTTGGCATTGAGCTCGTCCTGGGACGGCGCAGCAGGCGTGGCCGCCTGGGCTTCTTTGCCGCCAAACAATTTTTCGCCCGCATCCTTGATGAAACTGAACAGACCCATGTCAAACCTCCTCGGATTGATGAAACAAGAGCGGCCACTGTAGCGGCAAAACACGGCAGTCCCGTGTCGGACGGCGGCGCGTGCTTCGGTGGCTACCCTGGCGGCGTTGGCCTGGGCGCAACGCGGGTGGCTCCATGCCCCCGACAAAACTCGTGATAATCCGCCGCATGACATTTTTGGCCATCGACGTCGGCAATACCCGCCTCAAGTGGGCCCTGTACGAGGCGCCCCGTCCGGGCGCGGCCTTGCTGGCGCAGGGCGCTGAGTTTCTGGACCACGTAGACCGCTTGGCCGAGGGCGGGTGGGCGCAGTTGCCTGCCCCCACGCGCATGCTGGGTTGCGTGGTGGCGGGCGATGCGATCAAGCGCCGCGTCGAAGAGCAGATGGAGCTGTGGGATGTGTCGGCCCAATGGGTGGTGTCGTCGGCGCAAGAGGCAGGTCTGACCAACGGCTACGACCACCCGGCGCGCCTGGGCTGCGACCGCTGGGTGGCCATGATCGGCGCACGCCAGCGCCTGCTGGCCCACGGGCCTGCGCGGCCTTTGGTGGTGGTGATGGTGGGCACGGCGGTGACGGTGGAGGCCATAGACACCGAGGGGCGCTTTCTGGGCGGGCTGATTCTGCCCGGCCACGGCATCATGCTGCGCGCGCTGGAGTCGGGTACGGCGGGCCTGCATGTGCCCACCGGCGAGGTGCGCCCCTTCCCCACCAACACCAGTGATGCCCTCACCAGCGGCGGCACCTACGCCATTGCCGGGGCCGTGGAGCGCATGGTGCAGCACGTGATACAGCACTGCGGCGCCGAGCCTGCCTGCATGATGACCGGAGGGGCAGGGTGGAAGATGGCGCCCAGCATGGGCCGCCACTTCGAGCTGGTGGACAACCTGATCTTTGATGGCCTGCTGGAGATCGCTGCGCGGCGTTTTGTGGTCTGAGCCCGCGCGGGTGGGTGGCGCAGGGCGTCAGTCTTCCAGTTCGGTGCGGGCCAGGTCCACGTCCAGGTGCTCCATGGCGTCTTGCGGCTCGCTGGCGGCTGCTTGTTCATACAGCGCAGTGGCCTCCTGCATCCGGGCATCGCCTTCAAGCATCACCATGGCATTGGCGTATTCGATGCGGGCAATGGCCGAGTCCGGGTTGAGCACCAGTGCCGTCTGAAACAGCTTGAGCCCAGTGTCCTTGCGTGCGCCGTAGGTCATGCCACCAATCAGTGCGCCGACTTTGTCGATCACTTCGGCATGGAATGCCCCCAGGGCAATGTGTGCATCGGCATGTGCGGGGGCCAGCGCAATGGTTCGCTCCAGGGCGTCCTTGACCTTGCTGCCCAGGCCTTGTGCCAGCGCCTTGGCTACGCTGATGCCCTGGCTGTAGCGGCCCAGTGCGTAGGCGTGCCAGTACCAGGCGTTGGCGTTCCTGGGCTCGCGGGCGGCCTGTGCAGCCGCGCGCTCGGCCACCTGCAAGAACAGGTCGAGGCGGGTTTTTTCCTTTTTTTCCAGGTAGTTGGCATGGATGGCGGTGGCCTTGTTGGCCACGGTAATGCCTGCGCCACCGGCGGCCAGGCCGGCTTCTGTCGCTTGCTGGAATTGGCCGTTATGGAACAAGACCCAGGCTTGGAGCACCGCGCCATCCTGGGGCACAGGCTCGGCATCGCCAGCGTGCAGGCGGGGCCACTTCTTTTTGAGGCTGGCGCTGTCGTATCGGTAGTGACCCGCGTGCGGGAAGGGGGGCCATGTCGCCATGTGGGCAGTCTCCTGTAATGGGGCGGGCAAGTGGTCGGGGTGGCGCACTGCCATCAGTCGTCTGTGGGCTGGTAGGCGCTGGCCAACGCCAGCAGATGGGCGCGCTGGCCCGATTCCAGGTACGGCATGAGCAGGTTCAGCACATGGTGGGCGCCGCGCAGCAGGGCGGCCTGTACGCTTTCGGGCTCCAGTGCGCGGCGCGGGTCGCGCACATATTCGAAGCTGAGCCAGTAGGTCAGCACCACCACCATGCTGGTGGCAACGGGCTTGACTTCGCGCGCGTCAATATGCATGGCGCCCGTGCGCTCCAGGGCATTGAGCAAGCCATGCACGGCTTGCACTTTGTTGTGGAGCACGCTCTGGAAGTGCGTCTCCAGGTGCCGGTTTTTGGACAGCAGGTCGTTGAGGTCGCGGTACAGAAACCGGTATTGCCATATCAGTTCGAACAATGTGTGCATGAAGAACCAGGCATCTTCGACGTGGCGCACGCTGTGGCTGGCGCCCAGCAGTTCGGTCAGCGCCTGTTCATAGCGGTCGAACAGCGCATTGATGATTTCATCTTTGGCCGGGTAGTGGTAGTAAAGGTTGCCGGGGCTGATGCGCAATTCAGCCGATATCAACGTGGTCGATACGTTGGGTTCGCCAAACCGGTTGAACAAGTCCAGCGTGACCTCCAGTATGCGTTCAGCGGTGCGGCGGGGCGCTTTTTTCACCATGGGCAAACCTCTTGCGACGGGCTGGGTGTGTCAGGCCATCCGTTCCTGATGTGTCCGCAAAGCGGGCTTGTGCAGCTACTCTAACCCAGGCATTTGGAGTGCAGCGTGTGCTGCAATGCACCATTAGAGTGCGCTCTCCAAAGCCAAGTGGCTGCCGCGCATCAAGCGGGCAGCCACTGGCAAGAAAAGGCGCTGTGCGGTCAGGCTGTGGGCGGGGTGTTGTCGGGGGATGCCGCCACAGCGCCTGGTGTGGCCTTGGTGCGTGCAGCACGCTTGGGTGCTGCGCGTTTGGCGAGCGCAGGCGGGATCGCCACAGGTTTGGCCACAGCCGCTACGGCGGCTGCCGTTGCGGCTGCTTTTTTGGGGGCGGCCCGCTTTGCCGCTGTGGGCGCTGGGGTTGTGGGCGCCGCAACTGGGCTGGCAGCGCGCCGACTGGCCACAGTGCCTGCGGCTTTGCGGGGCGTGCGGGTGGGGCCGGGCGCTGCCTGGGGCGGCAGGCCCAGGGCATCGATGCGGGCATGCAGCGCCTCAATGTCGCGCGCGGAGGGCACGCCCAGCTTGGCCAGCGCTTTGACCACGCGGTCTTCGAAAATGTTTTCCAGCTTGTCCCAGCGGCCTGCTGCCCGGGCGCCAATGTCATTGGCCATGCCCGAAACGCGCTCGCTGGCCTCCGAGAGCTTGTCCTCTGCCGCCGTCTGGGTCTTGCGCTGCATGTTCATGCCCTCCTTCACCAGGGCCTCGAAGACTTTGCCACCTTCTTCCTGGGCCTTGGCGAACGCGCCCAGGCCTGCCAACCAGATTTGCTGCGCCGAGTCCTTCACGGTGCTGGCGAGTACGCTGCTGGACTTTTTCTTGTCATTGCTGAGTTTTTGCAGTTTTTTGACCATGGCGGCCTCCTGGAGAAAAGGGTGGAAAAGCGTGCCGTAGCACACAGCCTTGGCATACGCAGCCACTGTACGCGCGTGGAAGGTTGGCGTGTAGGCGTGCGCTTCTAAATTCTCAGGGGCAGGCCGCCCCATCGACGAACACCTTGAGTTCGCGGTGTCCAAAGGCGTGCCAGGTCTCGTTGCTGGTCAGTGGGGCGGTGACGATGACGGCGACTTGGTCGTTGGGCGCGGTCTGGGTGGCAAAGTCCACGCGCACATCTTCATCGGCCAACTGCGCTTCGGCAAAGGGGTAGCGGCGCTCAATGTAGTAGAGCTGGGTGGACGCGTGCGCCCACAGCGCTTGGCCGTTGGAGAGCAAAAAGTTGAAGGTGCCGTGCGGTGCGATGCGCGCGGCCAGTTCGCGCAGGGTAATGGTCAGTTCGGCCACGCTGGGCACATCGGCGTGGGACTTGGCCAGCTCTTGCATGATCCAGCAAAAGGCGTGTTCGCTGTCGGTGGCGCCCACGGGGTGGAAGTGGCCGTGCAGCCGGGGGCGAAAGTCTTTCAGGTCGCCGTTGTGCGCAAACACCCAGTAGCGGCCCCACAGCTCGCGCACAAACGGGTGGCAGTTTTGCAGGCTGACGGCACCCTGCGTGGCTTTGCGGATGTGGGCGATGACGTTGCGGCTCTGGATGGGGTAGCGGCGGATCAGGTCGGCCACGGGCGAGTCGATGGCGCGCTGGTGGTCGACAAAATGGCGCACGCCCTTGTCCTCAAAGAACGCAATGCCCCAGCCGTCGCAGTGGTCGCCCGTATTGCCCGCGCGCTGGGCAAAGCCCGTGAAACTGAAGGTCACGTCGGTGGGGGTGTTGCAGTTCATTCCAAGCAGTTGGCACATGGCAGGGCGGTGGCCTCCAGGGTAGGTTCAAAGAGTGGGTTGTTGCGGTGGTGGGGGCGGTGTGCGCAGTTGCCAGGCCGCTACCAATGCCAGCACGCACAGGCCGCTGAGCATGAGAAAAGTTTCACCAAAAGCGGCCATGCGGTCGCTGCCCTGGGCGCTGGCCTGTAGCGAGGCACCGTGCGCCGACAGCCGCCATTCCAGCACGATGCCGCACAGGCTGACCCCGGCAGCACCGCCCAGCATGCGCACAAAGCTGATGGCACTGGAGCCTTGCGAGATCAGCGATTTGTCCAGCGGACGCATGGCGCCCAGGTTCAGCGACGGCAGGATGAAGCCCAGGCCGATGCGCCCCAGAATGGTGAAGGCCACCAGAATCCACAGCGCCGAGTCCAGCCGCATCAGCACCATCAGCCCGAACGACAAGGCCAGCAACGCCAGCCCGGTCATCACCAGCCAGTGCGTGGGCTGGCGGTCGGCCATGCGGCCTACCAGGGGAATGGTCAGGCCCAGCACCAGTCCGGCGGGAAGCATGATGGCGCCCACATGCGAGGGCGACAGGTGCAGGCCCAGTTGCATGAACACCGGCAGCAGGTAGGTGGAGCCAAACAGCGCCGTGCCGTAGATAAACGCCACCACGCTGCCCATGGCGAACTGGCGGTAGCTGAAGATGCGCAAATCCATCAGGGGCTGGCCGCCCTGGGCGGTTTGCCGGCGTTGCCACCAGATAAACACCCCGAATGCCAGCAGCGCCACTGCCAGCAGGCTGCCTGCCTGGCCACCCGGGCCGTTGTGCAGGGCCACCAGCCCGTTGAGCAGGCACAACGTGCCCAGGGCCCCCAGCAGCAGGCCGCGCCAGTCCAGTGCGGCGCTGTCGCGGTTGGCGCGCGAGCCGCCGGGGCCGGTGATGGGCACGAACTTATAGGCCAGCCACAGCGAGGCCAGGCACAGCGGCACCACCATGAAGAAAATCGACCGCCAGCCCCACCAGTCCACCAAAATGCCGCCCACACTGGGGCCAATGGCGGGTGCCAGCACCACGCCCATGCCAAAAATACCGCTGGCACGCCCCTGCTCATGGGGCAAAAAAGCGTACAGGATGATGACGGCAGGGATGGGTTGCACCACGCCCGCCGCCAGGCCCTCGATGACGCGTGCGGCCAGCACCAGGTTGTAGTCGCTGGCCACGCCGCCGACCACGCCACCCACCAGCAACAGCAGCACCGCGCCCACGTAGGTGGCCCGGTAGCCATACCGTGCCAGCAGCCACGGTGTGGTGAGCATGGCCACCGCCGTGGCCACCATGAACCCGGAAGTGACCCACTGTGCCCGTTCCTGCCCCAACGCAAAGTGCGCGCTCATGTCGGGGATGGCGACGTTCACCACCGTGGACGACATGATGGAGGCCATGGTGCCCACCATCACAGACAGCAGCAGCAGCCAGCGGTAGCGTTCGCCGTAGCGCGCCTTCAGCGCGGCTGCGGAGCCGGATTCGGTCATGTTGGAATGTGGGAGAAAAAAAGCATCATAAGCGCGGCCCTGGAGGCGTGGCGCTCGGGGCGGCGTCTGGCGCTGGGCGTGCGCAGACCGGGCAGATGCAGCGCTGGCCCCGCTCGGCAGCCGGTATCTTGGCCAGTGCCGCAGGCGCTACGGGTGCGCGCATGCACCAGCATTCTTCAGGCGGGCGGCCTTGCGCTGGCGCGCATTGGTTGGGCTGGTGGCACAGCGGGCACTGCTGGGCCCAGGCTGCTGTGGCTGCCTTGGTGGGGGCGTCGGTGCTCATGGGGTTTTGCTGTCGGCCTGGCGCAGCGCCAGGGCCGTGTCGTACAGCGCATTGCGGGGCGCACCGGTGATGTCGGCGGTCAGGCGCACGGCGGTTTTCAGGGGCAGCTCTTGCAGCAGCAGCTGGAGCACGCGCAGGCTGTCGCTGGCGTTCTCAGGGGGCGGGGCAGGGTGCAGCAGCACCACGAATTCGCCGCGCGCGCGCTGGGCGCCGCCGTCCAGCCAGGCGCTCAGGCTGTGGGCAGGTTGCGTGGTGATTTCTTCAAACTGCTTGGTCAACTCGCGCGCCAGCGTCACCGGGCGCTCGCCCAGCACGGCCAGGGCCTGCGCCAATTCGGTGATGCGGTGGGGGGCCTCCAGCAGCACCACGCAGCGCGGCTCGGCGGCCAGGTGCTGCACAGCGCTGGCGCGTTCGGCCTGTTTGACGGGCAAGAAGCCAGCAAAGACAAAGCCGCTGTCGGCGCTGCCGCTGGCCACGGCACCGGCCACGCTCAGTGCAGCGGTGATGCTGCTGGCCCCGGGCAGTGGCACCACCCGCAGGCCCGCTGCGCGCACAGCAAAGGCCAGGCGTGCGCCGGGGTCGCTGATGCCGGGCGTGCCCGCGTCGCTCACAAAAGCCACGCGCTGGCCCGCTTGCAGGCGCGCCACCACGGTCTGGGCGGCTTCCTGTTCGTTGTGCTGGTGCAGCGCCAGCAGTTGCGCGCCGCTTTTGTCGATGCCGTAGGCGCGCAGCAGGCTTTGCGTGTGGCGCGTGTCCTCGCAGGCCAGGGTGTCGGCCAGTTGCAGCACGTGCAGGGCGCGCAAGGTGATGTCGGCCAGGTTGCCGATGGGCGTGGCCACCACGTACAGGGCGCCTTGCGGATAATGCTGCGCAGCCGCCGCTTCGCGCGCGGCACCCAGGGCTGAAGCGAAAGATGCGCTCAATGGATTTCCTCGGTAAAAAAACCACCAGCACGACTGCGGCGGCAACCACCCGGCAGCGGGGCAACGCGGCTGAAGATGTGGCGCTGGCCCATTTGCAGGCGGCAGGCCTGCGCCTGGTGGAGCGCAATTATCGAACGCCTGGGCGCGGCGGTGGCGAGATCGATCTGATTGTGCGTGAGCCCGACGGTACGCTGGTGTTTGTGGAGGTGCGCAGCCGCGCCAGCCGCGCCTTTGGTGGCGCTGGGGCCAGCATCAGCGCGGCCAAGCAGCGGCGCATTGTGTTTGCCGCGCGCCACTACCTGATGCGCCTGGGGGCGCCGCCACCGTGCCGTTTTGATGCCGTGCTGATCGAGGGCCAGAGTGTGCAGTGGCTGCGCGCTGCCTTTGATGCCCAATAAGCCGCCAGCGCCCGTGCAATGGGCGCTACCTGCTACCAAATTTGTAACACTACAGACCGTTATCATTGCCACCACCCATGCTAGAGCAACGCATCCAACAGCACTTCATCGACAGCGCCGACCTGAAATACCAGGCCGCGCAGGCCCTTGGCAAACCTATCGCCGATGCGGTGCAGGCCGTACTGGCCTGCATTACCAGTGGCGGCAAGATTCTGGCTTGCGGCAACGGCCCGTCTGTGGCGCATGCACAGCAGTTTGCGGCTTTCTGCGTCGGTGGGTTTGAGCGCGAACGCCCCGAGCTGGCTGCCGTGGCGCTGTCTTCGGATACGGCGCTGGCCATGGCCGTGGCCGGCCATGGCGATATCGGCCAGCAGTTTGCCCGCCAGGTGCGCGCGCTGGGGCAGGCGGGTGATTTGCTGCTGGCGCTGTGCGTGAGCGGCAACGATGCCAATGTGATCGCTGCCGTCCACGCTGCGCACGAGCGCGACATGACCGTGGTCGTTATCAGCGGGCGCAGTGGCGGCGCGTTGGCCTCGGTGCTGCGTGAAACCGATGTGCTCATGTGCGTGCCCCACGACCGCGCCGCGCGCGTGCGCGAAGTCCATGCGCTGGTGCTGCACTGTCTGTGCGACGGCGTGGATGCGCAATTGTTTGGTGAACAGGAGATTCCGTGATGAAAACACTTTGCACCACCCGCCGCCCGCTGATGGCGCTGCTGGCGGCCAGCGCCTTGACCACCGCGCTGGCCGGTTGCGCCCCGGTGGTGCTGGGCGGCGTTGCCGTGGGCGGCATGATGGCCGTAGACCGGCGCACCACAGGCACCCAGGTCGAAGACGAGCGCATCGAGTTGCAGGCCGTCAACCGCATCCACGGCCAGTACGCTGACCGGGTTCACGTCAACATCACCAGCTACAACCGCCAGGTGCTGCTGACCGGCGAGGCGTCCACCGCCGAGCAGGTGCAGGCCATCGAGAAAATGGTGCGCGGCCTGGAGGGCGTCCATTCGGTGGTCAACGAGCTGGCGGCGCTGCCCGCTTCCTCCCTGGTCACGCGCTCGGGCGATACCTTCATCACCGGCAAGGTGCGCGCCAGTCTGGTGGACGCCAAAGACCTGACTGCGGGCGCCTTCAAGGTCGTGACCGAGCGCAACGTGGTCTATCTGATGGGTCGTGTCACGCAGCGCGAAGCCCAGCGCGCCAGCGACATTGCCCGGGGCGTGAACGGTGTCAGCAAGGTCGTGAGGGTTTTTGAGTACCTGACCGAAGACGAACTGGTGCGGCTGAGCACCCCCCGCCCGGCCCCCGTCACCACCGACAAGGCGCCGTCGTCCCGCAACGAGCCCTGATAGCGCCGCAGGGCTGCTGGCGCTGCGCCGCAGGTCAGCCCAGGCGCTTGATCAGGCTGGAGGTGTCCCAGCGGCACCCGCCCATTTGTTGCACGTCGCCATAAAACTGATCGACCAGGGCCGTGACGGGCAGGCGCGCACCGTTGCGCTGGGCCTCGGCCAGCACCAGGCCCAGGTCTTTGCGCATCCAGTCCACGGCAAAGCCGAAGTCGAATTTGCCCTCGGCCATGGTTTTGCCCCGGTTGTCCAGTTGCCAGCTTTGCGCGGCGCCTTTGCCGATCACGTCCAGCACCTGGTTCATGTCCAGCCCGGCACGCTGGCCAAACGCCACCGCCTCGGCCAGGCCCTGCACCAGCCCGGCGATGCAAATCTGGTTGACCATCTTGGTCAGCTGCCCGGCACCCGAATCGCCCAGGCGGGTGAAGGCGCGCGAGAAAGCCATGGCCACCGGTTGCACGGCATCGAATGCCGCCTGGTCGCCGCCGCACATCACCGTGAGCAAACCGTTTTGCGCCCCGGCCTGGCCACCCGAGACGGGCGCGTCGATGAATTGCAGCCCCAGCGTGCGCGCGGCGCCGTAGAGTTCGCGCGCCACTTCGGCAGAGGCCGTGGTGTGGTCGATGAAAATCGCGCCCGGCTCCATGCCGGCAAAGGCACCATCGGCCCCCAGCGTGACCGAGCGCAGGTCATCGTCGTTGCCCACGCAGCAAAACACCAGATCAGCGCCCTGGGCGGCCAGGCGCGGCGTTGAGGCATGTTTTTGGCCTCCAAGGCTTTCGTACTCTGCGCACCATGCTATGGATTTTGCAGTGGTGCGGTTGTACACCGTGACCTGGTGGCCTGCCAGCGCCAGGTGCGCAGCCATGGGGTAGCCCATGACGCCCAGGCCCAGAAAGGCGACCTTGCGGGCGGGGGTGGCGGTGTAAGAGCGGGGTGCGGTGCTGGGCATGGTGCGGTCGTGGGTTCGGTACAGAAAAAAGGGGGCCGGGTGCGGTTCAGACAATCGCGAAATGCTCGGTGCCCGCAGACAGGTCGGTTTCGCGCGCGCGCTGGCTGCTGAGCTTGATCTGCAAGCGCAAATCGTTCACTGAATCGGCATTGCGCAGTGCGTCTTCATAGCTGATGACGTTGGCCTCGAACAGGTCAAACAGCGCCTGGTCAAAGGTCTGCATGCCCAGGTTGCGGCTTTTTTTCATGATCTCCTTGATCTCGGAGACCTCGCCTTTGAAGATCAGGTCGGTGATCAGGGGCGTGTTGAGCATGATCTCCACCGCCGCTGCGCGCCCTTTGCCGTCTTGCTTGGGCAGCAGGCGCTGCGAAATCATGGCGCGCAGGTTCAGCGACAAGTCCATGAGCAACTGTGCCCGGCGCTCTTCGGGGAAGAAGTTGATCACCCGGTCCAGCGCCTGGTTGGCGCTGTTGGCGTGCAGGGTGGCCATGCACAGGTGGCCGGTTTCCGAGAACGCGATGGCGTGCTCCATGGTCTCGCGGTCGCGGATTTCGCCCATCAGGATCACGTCGGGCGCCTGGCGCAGCGTGTTCTTCAGGGCCGCTTCCCAGCTGTCGGTGTCCAGGCCGACCTCGCGCTGCGTGACCACGCAGTTCTTGTGCGGGTGGACGAATTCGACCGGGTCTTCCACGGTGATGATGTGGCCGAACGAGTTTTCGTTGCGCCAGTCCACCATGGCCGCCAGCGTGGTGGATTTACCCGAGCCTGTGGCGCCCACCAGAATGCACAGGCCGCGCTTGGCCATGGTCACTTCCTTGAGCACCTGCGGCATGCCCAGGCCATCGATGGTGGGCAGCGTCAGGGGGATGGTACGCAAGACCATGCCGACACGGCCTTGCTGCACAAAAGCGTTGACCCGAAAGCGCCCGATGCCCGAGGGCGAGATGGCGAAGTTGCATTCTTTGGTGCGTTCGAACTCGGCGGCCTGCTTGTCGCTCATGATGGAGCGTGCCAGCGTCAGCGTGTGGTTGGGCGAGAGCGGTTGGGGCGACACCTTGGTAACAGCACCATCGACCTTGATGGCCGGTGGAAAGTCGGCGGTGACGAACAGGTCGCTGCCATTGCGACTGACCATCAGCCTGAGCAGATCGTTGATGAATTTACTGGCCTGATCGCGTTCCATCAGATTTCCTCCCGCAGACTGGCATCGGTGTGCCAGTGTTTATTTTTGGTTTTCGCTCAGCCGAGCGCTGACGGCACGCAGCCGCAGCGAGAGTTTGCGCGCCAGCAACGCCACCAAAGCAGCAGCCAACTGCGGGTCTTTGAGCATCATGTCGTCGAGTGCCTGGGCGGTGAGGACGGCAATCTCGCATTCCGTCATCGTGGTGCATGCGGAAAAGCGGATGCCGCTGTCGAGCAGCGACATCTCGCCAATCAGGTCGCCGGGCCGGGTTTGCGCCAGCAGCAGTTTCTCGCCCCAGGGCTGGATGCGGTTGACGGCCATGGTGCCCGAGAGCAGAAAGAACATGAAGTCGCCATACTCGTCCTGGCGCACCACATCGCGATCGGCGGCAATCTGGGCAAAATCCATGAACGGCGCCATGCGCGCCACCAGATCGCCTGGCAGTTGCGCCATGAATTTGTTTTTGGCGCACTGCTCCTGTAGGAGCTTGCCGCCGCGGCTGGCGGACATGCGCTTGGCATCGATTTCCACCGCCCGCGCTTCCCACGGGGCGATGGTGTTGCCATCCTGTTCATGCTCGGTCATGGCCGCAGAAAAGAACACCGAATCCTGGGAATCGGTGTGGGCATGGCCTCCGTGGACGTCCGATGTGGCCGAACGCCATTTGTCCAGAATGCTCTTCATGGCAAAACTCCTGCTGCCGCTGCACTGCAAGCGGCTAATGTCATGGTCAAAGGCTGGTCAGCCGGGAAAGTTGTCGGGGATTTTGGCCTTGCTGCGCGCTTCAGCCGGGCTGATGATGTTGCGGCGCACCAAGTCTGTGAGGTTCTGGTCCAGGGTCTGCATGCCCATGCTGCTGCTGGTCTGGATGGTGGAGTACATCTGCGCCACCTTGGCCTCGCGGATCAGGTTGCGGATGGCGCTGGTGCCCAGCATGATCTCGTGGGCGGCCACGCGGCCCGAGCCGTCTTTGAGCTTGCACAGCGTCTGCGAGATCACCGCTTGCAGCGATTCGGACAGCATGGCGCGCACCATTTCTTTTTCGTCGGCGGGGAACACGTCAATGATCCGGTCGATGGTCTTGGCCGCGCTGGACGTGTGCAGCGTGCCAAACACCAGGTGACCGGTTTCCGCAGCGGTCATGGCCAGGCGGATGGTTTCCAGGTCGCGCATTTCGCCCACCAGAATGGCGTCCGGGTCTTCGCGCAGCGCGGACTTCAGGGCAGCGGCGAACGACAACGTCATCGGCCCCACTTCGCGCTGGTTGATCAGGCACTTCTTGGATTCGTGGACGAACTCGATCGGGTCTTCCACGGTGAGGATGTGGCCGTACTCGGTTTCGTTGAGGTAGTTGACCATGGCCGCCAGCGTGGTCGATTTGCCCGAACCCGTGGGGCCCGTGACCAGCACCAGGCCGCGCGGTTTCAGGGCCAGATCGCCAAAAATCTTGGGGCAGTTGAGCTGTTCCAGCGTGAGGATTTTGCTGGGAATGGTACGGAACACGGCGGCTGCGCCCCGGTTCTGGTTGAAGGCGTTGACACGAAAGCGCGCCAGGCCCTCAATCTCGAAAGAGAAGTCCACCTCCAGAAACTCCTCGTAGGCTTTGCGCTGCGAGTCGCTCATGATGTCGTACACCATGCCATGCACCGTTTTGTGGTCCAGCGCATCGACGTTGATGCGGCGCACATCGCCATGAACCCGGATCATTGGTGGCAACCCTGCGGACAGGTGCAAATCGGAAGCTTTGTTCTTGACGCTGAATGCCAGCAGCTGGGTGATGTCCACGGATTCCTCTGTCGTTTGGTACGCTCGGCGGCCATTATGACCACGATTTTCAACAACCTCCAACAGGTTCATGCACGCATAGAGCGTGCCTGTATCGCCGCTGATCGCCCCGTAAGTGCGGTGGCTTTGCTGGCGGTTTCCAAGACTTTTGGCCCCGAGGCGGTGCGCGATGCCGCGCTGGCCGGTCAGCGCGCGTTTGGTGAAAACTATATCCAGGAGGCCGTGGAAAAAATGGCGCTGCTGCGCGCCGATCCGGCACTGCCTGTGTTGCAGTGGCACTGCATCGGCCCCATCCAGAGCAACAAGACGCGCCTGGTGGCCGAGCACTTTGACTGGGCGCACACGGTAGACCGCGCCAAGATCGCCCAGCGCCTGTCCGAGCAGCGGCCTGCGCACTTGGCACCGCTGCAAGTGTGCATACAGGTCAATGTCGATGGCGGCGTGGCCAAGTCGGGCGTGGCGCCTGAAGAGGCGCTGGCGCTGGCCCGCGCGGTGGTGCAGTGCCCGCGCTTGCTGTTGCGTGGGTTGATGGCCATCCCCGAGCCTGCGCCGGACTTTGCCGCGCAGCTGGCCGTTCATTTGCGTGCCAAGGCGTTGTTTGACCAGATTCAGGCTGCGCTGGGCGACAGTGCGCCTGCCTGGGACACGTTGTCGCTGGGCATGACCGCCGACCTGGAGGCGGCCATCGCCGCTGGCAGCACCCTGGTGCGCGTGGGCAGCGGCATTTTTGGGGGCCGACACTACCCGGCTGCCTGACGCTGTACGCTACTTTTTTGAGGTCAAATCGGCCTCAAGGCCTTGCGTGGTGCGCGCTAACAGCTATCAAAAGAAGAGCGTTTTTGAGGCGCCGTCCCACCCCGCAGCGCAGGGGGGTGCCGTAGGATGCGCCCGGCGCAGGCTTGCCCGCGTATTCAGGCGGCGGGCGCAAAGCGCAGCACGCCATCGCTGTCGGTGTGGCGCTGGAGCTGCCCGGCGTGCCACAGCAGGTGCAGGTGGGCCAGGGCCTCGCCCATGGCAAAGGTGCTTTGGTGGGCATCCAGTGCGCGCGTGAACAGCAGCGGCAGGATGTCGGCGGCCGATTGCGGCGCCCGCTGGCATGCGGCCAGCACGGTGTCCAGGTGGCTGGCGTGGTGTGCCCGCAATTGGTCCAGGCGCTGGTGCAGCCCCCGAAAAGGCCGTCCGTGCGAGGGCAACACCAGCGTGTCTGAGGGCAGGGCGCGCATGCGCTCCAGCGAGGCCAGAAACAGCCGCAGCGGGTCGGCATCGGGCTCGCTGGCATAGACGCTGACGTTGGTGGAAATGCGCGGCAGCACCATGTCGCCGCTGATCAGCACGCCCAGGTCGGGGCAGTGCAGCGCGATGTGTTCGGGCGCATGGCCGTAGCCGCTGAGGCAGTGCCAGTGGTGCGCGCCGATGCGCAGGCGGTCGCCATCGAGCAGGCGGTGGAAGTGATCGGGCACGCTGGGCACCAGCGATGGGTAGTAGCGGCTGCGGCCCCGCACGTGGGCCAGAAAGTCGGGGTCGCGCAGGCCGTGCGCGGCGTAAAAGTCGGTGGCGCTTTCGCTGTGCAGACCCGGGCCGGCGTGGCAGGCCAGCCGGGCGGTGTAGTAATCGGTGGCGCTGATCCACAGCGGCGCCTGCCAGCGCTGGCACAGCCAGTGCGCCAGCCCGATGTGGTCGGGGTGCATGTGCGTGACGATGACGCGCAGAACCGGAAGCCCTTCGAGCTGGGTGGCAAAAATCGCTTCCCACTGCGCGCGTGCCGCCTCGGTGGCCACGCAGCAATCGACCACCGTCCAGCCCTCGACCATGCCGCCGGGGCCGGGCTGGCGGTCGCGCAGCAGCCACAGGTTGATGTGGTCCAGCGCAAACGGCAAGCCCATGCGCAGCCAGCGCACGCCGGGGGCCACTTCCAGGGCGGTGTCCGGCGCTGGCAGGGCGTCTGCCCAGGGGTAGAGGAGCTGGCTTTCGAGGGTGTTCATGGGCGTGGCGGTATGGGGTAGGATTGACGTAAACGTCAATAACGGGCCGCATTGTAGGCAGCCACCAGGCACAGGGCCTGTCATCTGCGCGTCCCGGGGTTGCAGCACTTACCGCACCACATGGCCACCACCTACACCATCAGCGACCTCGCCAAAGAGTTTGACCTCACCACCCGCGCGATGCGGTTTTATGAGGACATGGGCCTGCTCCAGCCCGAGCGCACCGGCCCCGGCGGGCGCAATCGCACCTACAGCGCGCGCGACCGCACCCGGCTCAAGCTGACGCTGCGCGCCAAGCGCTTGGGCCTGTCCTTGACCGAGGCCAAAGACATCATCGACATCTACGACAGCCCGCGCGACACGGGCGTGCAGCTGCACAAGTTTTTGTCGGTGCTGGCCGGGCACCGCTTGCAGCTGGAAGACCAGATGGCCGATTTGCAGGCCACGCTGGACGAAATCAAAGAGCACGAAAAAGAAGCCCGCACCCTGCTGGCCAAGATGGAAAAAAAGAAGTAATAATTGGCTATGACGTTTACGTAAACGTAAATTAAAAATACCATCGGAGACCACATGAGCACATCCCGCCTGGAGCCCCGCAACCCGCAATACGCCCAGCGTGTGCATGAGAGCTTTGCCCTGCAAGGCATCATGCAGACCCTGGGCGCACGCCTGGGCCTGGTGGCGCCGGGCAGCGTGGACATTGCGCTGGACTGGGCCCCCGGCCTCACGCAGCAGCACGGCTTTTTGCATGCGGGCGTGGTGTCGGCAGCGCTGGATTCGGCCTGCGGCTATGCCGCCTTCACGCTGATGCCCGCTGATGCCGAAGTGCTGACCATCGAGTTCAAGATCAATCTGCTGGCCCCTGCGCGCGGCGAGTGTTTTCGCATGGAAGGCCGGGTGCTCAAGCCAGGTCGCACCGTGACCGTCTGCGAGGGCCGCGCCTATGCGCTGCATGGTGGCACCGAAAAACTGGTCGCCACCA
The DNA here is from genome assembly GCF_028687295.1 of Simplicispira sp. NCBI lineage: Bacteria > Pseudomonadati > Pseudomonadota > Betaproteobacteria > Burkholderiales > Comamonadaceae > Simplicispira > Simplicispira sp. The sequence goes on along the minus strand of NZ_JAQUAL010000022.1, from coordinate 9,457 downwards.
TGGGCTGCACGCTGATGGCCATCACGGGCCGCGAAGACGTGCGCACCTGACACGCGCCCGCCCCGCCTTTTCTTCTTTTTCTTTCCCACAAGCACCCCAGGAGACAAACCCCATGAGCATTCCCGGCAACATCCCCGGCCTGAACTTCCAGTTGGGCGAAGACATCGACGCCCTGCGCGACGCCGTGCGCGAATTTGCGCAGGCCGAAATCGCCCCGCGCGCCGCTGAAATCGACCATTCCGACCAGTTCCCCATGGACTTGTGGCGCAAGATGGGCGATCTGGGCGTACTGGGCATCACCGTGCCCGAAGAACATGGCGGCGCCAACATGGGCTACCTGGCGCACATGGTGGCCATGGAAGAAATCTCGCGCGCCAGCGCCTCGGTGGGCCTGTCTTACGGCGCGCACTCCAACCTGTGCGTCAACCAGATCAACCGCAACGGCAACACCGAGCAAAAAGCCAAATACCTGCCCAAGCTCATCAGCGGCGAACACGTGGGCGCCTTGGCCATGAGTGAACCCGGCGCGGGTTCGGACGTCATCAGCATGAAGCTCAAGGCCGAGGACAAGGGCGGCTACTACCTGCTCAACGGCTCCAAGATGTGGATCACCAACGGCCCCGACGCCGACACCCTGGTGGTGTATGCCAAGACCGAGCCCGAGCTGGGCGCGCGCGGTGTCACCGCCTTCCTGATCGAAAAGGGCATGAAGGGCTTTTCGATTGCGCAAAAGCTCGACAAGCTGGGCATGCGCGGCAGCCACACCGGCGAGCTGGTGTTCCAGGACGTGGAAGTGCCCGCGCAGAACATTCTGGGCGGCCTCAACATGGGCGCCAAGGTGCTGATGAGCGGCCTGGACTACGAACGCGCCGTGCTCACCGGCGGCCCGCTGGGCATCATGCAGGCCGTGATGGACAACGTGGTGCCCTACATCCATGACCGCAAGCAGTTTGGCCAGAGCATTGGCGAGTTCCAGCTCATCCAGGGCAAGGTGGCTGACATGTACACGCTGCTGCAAGCGGGCCGCTCGTTTGCTTATACCGTGGCCAAGAACCTGGACATGCTGGGCACCGACCATGTCCGCCAAGTGCGCAAGGACTGTGCCAGCGTCATCCTGTGGTGTGCCGAACAAGCCACCAAAATGGCGGGCGACGGCATCCAGATTTTTGGCGGCAACGGCTACATCAACGAGTACCCCCTGGGCCGTTTGTGGCGCGATGCCAAGCTGTATGAAATCGGTGCCGGCACCAGCGAAATCCGCCGCATGCTGATTGGCCGCGAGCTGTTCGCTGAAACCTGTTGAAACCCTTGACCACCCTGAAAGAACCCTGACCATGCCCGCTACCTCCATCGAAGAGCTGTTTGTCCACAACCGTGCCTGGGCTGCGCAGATGGAGCGTGAGCGACCGGGGTTCTTTACCGGCTTGATGGCGCAGCAAAAACCCCGCTATATGTGGATTGGCTGCTCCGACAGCCGCGTGCCTGCCAACCAGATCACCGGGCTGGAGCCGGGCGAGGTGTTCGTCCACCGCAACGTGGCCAACGTGGTGGTGCCCACCGACCTCAACTGCCTCTCTACCGTGCAGTACGCGGTCGATCAGCTGCACGTGGAGCACCTGATGGTGGTGGGCCACTACGGCTGCGGCGGCGTGCTGGCGGCGCTGCAAGACATCCGCGTCGGGCTGGCCGACAACTGGATTCGCCACGTCAAGGATGTGCGCGACAAACACCGTGAATTGCTGGCCGCCCTGGCCCCCGAGTGGCGCCACGACGCGCTGTGCGAGCTGAATGCCATCGAGCAGGTGATGAACATTGCCCAGACCACCGTGCTGCAAGACGCCTGGACGCGCGGGGAAAAAGTCACCCTGCACGGCTGGTGCTATGGCCTGAAAGACGGGCTCATCAACAACCTGCACATGTCCATCGACAGCAACGAGGGGCTGGATGCGAAGTACCGCGCTGCCGTGGCGGGCGTGGCCGCTGCGCGCCGCTGAAGGCGCCAGCGCACCAGCCTTGGCACTGGCGGTTTCACACCAGCTTGGCCCATGTTTCCCCAGCGCCTGGACTCTCCCCACGCCTATGCCATTGCCAAGGCGATGATGGACGGCTTCAACCGCCATTACCGCCTGTTCCGTGCCGAATCGGCCCGCGCCAAGCACCGTTTTGAAACCGCTGACTGGCACGGCCAGCAGCGTGCCCAGCGCGAGCGCATCGAGTTCTACGACCTGCGCGTCAAGGAATGCACGATGCGGCTGGAGAAAGAGTTCCAGGCCGGTGCGCAGCCCATGGACGTGTGGCACCAGATCAAGCTGCACTACATCGGGCTGCTGGTCAACCACCACCAGCCCGAGCTGGCCGAGACTTTTTTCAACTCGGTGACCACCAAAATCCTGCACCGCACGCATTTCCACAACGACTTCATCTTTGTGCGCCCCGCCGTCAGCACGGAGTACATCGAGAACGAGGAAACCGCCCGCCCCACCTACTGGGCCTATTACCCCTCGCGCGAGACCCTGCGCGACACCCTGACCCAGCTCATCCACAACTTCCGCCTCCAGCGCGAGTTTGCCGACCTGCCCGGCGATGTGGCCCAGGTGCTGGCCGCGCTGCAAGAGCGGTTGCAGCAGGCCCAGCTGCGCGCCAACTTCCAGATCCAGGTGCTCTCGGGCCTGTTCTACCGCAACAAGGGCGCTTACGTGGTGGGCAAAGTCATCAACGGCTTTACCGAGCTGCCGTTTGCGCTGCCCATACTGCACGACGAAGCGGGGCGGCTCACCATCGATGCGGCCCTGTTCGGCGAGGACGACCTGCAAATGCTGTTCGCCTTTGCGCGGGCCTCGTTCATGGTGGACATGGAGATTCCGTCGGCCTACGTGCAGTTTCTGCGCAGCCTCATGCCGCGCAAGCCCCGGGCCGAGCTGTACAACGCGCTGGGCCTGGCCAAGCAGGGCAAGACGCTGTTCTACCGCGACTTTCTCTACCACCTGCGCCACAGCACCGACCAGTTGCGCATCGCGCCCGGCATCAAGGGCATGGTCATGCTGGTGTTTGATCTGCCCAGCTTTCCCTACGTGTTCAAGCTCATCAAGGACTACTACCCGCCACCCAAGGAAACCACGCGCGAGCAGGTCAAGGGCAAGTACCTGCTGGTCAAGCAGCACGACCGCGTGGGCCGCATGGCCGACACCCTCGAATACAGCTTGGTGGCCTTTCCGCGCCAGCGTTTTTCAGACGAGCTGATTGCCGAGATCCAGAAGTTCGCGCCCAGCCAGATCGAGATCAGCGACCGCGATGGCGATGGCCAGCAGGAAGTCATCATCCAGCACCTCTACATCGAGCGGCGCCTGATCCCGCTGAACATGCACCTGCAAGAGGCCCTGGAGGCCGGTGCGCGCCAGCAGATCGAGCACAGCGTGATCGAGTACGGCAACGCCATCAAAGACCTGGTGGCCGCCAACATCTTTCCCGGCGACATGCTCTGGAAAAACTTTGGCGTCACGCGCGACGGCAAGGTCGTGTTCTACGACTACGACGAGATCGAATACCTCACCGACTGCCACTTCCGGCGCGTGCCCCAGCCGCGCACCGAAGAAGAGGAAATGAGCGGCGAGATCTGGTACACGGTGCGCCCGCACGACGTGTTTCCCGAAACCTTTGCGCCTTTTCTGCTGGGCAACGACGCCGTGCGCGAGGTGTTCATGCAGCACCACGCCGACTTGCTGGGCGTGGAGTTCTGGCAGTCGCACAAGGAGCGCATTCTGGCGGGCCATGTGTACGACGTTTTTCCCTACGACACCCGCCGCCGCTTTACGCACGCAGCAGGTGCCTGACAGGGCCTGGGGCCCGCATTTTTTTCACCACACAGGAGACTTTCATGAGCACATCCACCACCGATCCCATCGTTATTCTGGGCGCCGCACGCACCCCCATGGGCGCCTTCCAGGGCGATTTTTCCAGCCTGGCCGCGCACGACCTGGGCGGCGTGGCCATCCGCGCCGCTGTGGAGCGCGCCGGTGTAGCGCCTGACACCGTGGGCGAAGTGCTGTTTGGCAACTGCCTGATGGCCGGCCAGGGCCAGGCGCCTGCGCGCCAGGCGGCCTTCAAGGGCGGCCTGCCCAAAGAAGCGGGCGCCGTCACGCTGTCCAAGATGTGCGGCTCGGGCATGAAGGCGGCCATGTTCGCCCACGACATGCTGCTGGCCGGTTCGCACGATGTGATGGTGGCCGGTGGCATGGAGAGCATGACCTGCGCCCCCTACCTGCTGCAAAAAGGCCGTGGCGGCTACCGCATCGGCCACGACCGCATCTTTGACCACATGATGCTCGACGGCCTGGAAGACGCCTACGAGCCAGGCCGCTCCATGGGCACCTTTGGCGAAGACTGCGCTGCCAAATACGGCTTCACCCGTGCCCAGCAAGACGCTTTTGCCACCGCCAGCGTGGAGCGCGCCAAGGCCGCCATCGCCTCGGGCGCGTTTGCCGCAGAAATCGCCCCCGTCACCGTCAAGACCCGCGCGGGCGAGACCGTGGTGTCGCTGGATGAAGGCCCGGGCAAGATCAAGCTGGACAAGCTGGCCACGCTCAAGCCCGCCTTCAAAAAGGACGGCACCATCACCGCAGCGTCCAGCTCCAGCATCAACGACGGCGCTGCCGCCCTGGTGCTGGCGCGCCAGTCCACTGCCGACAAGCTGGGCCGCCAGCCGCTGGCCCGCATCGTGGCCCACGCCACGCACGCCCAAGAGCCCGAGTGGTTTGCCACCGCCCCGCTGGGCGCCACGCAAAAAGCCCTGGCCAAAGCGGGCTGGAGCGTGGGCGATGTGGACTTGTGGGAAATCAACGAAGCCTTTGCCGTGGTGCCCATGGCGCTGATGCACGAGTTGAACCTTCCGCACGACAAGGTCAACGTCAACGGCGGCGCCTGCGCGCTGGGCCACCCCATCGGCGCCAGCGGCGCGCGCATTTTGGTCACGCTGATTTACGCCCTGCAAGCGCGCGGCCTGAAGAAGGGGCTGGCCACGCTGTGCATCGGCGGCGGCGAAGCCACGGCCATGGCCATCGAGCTGCTGTGAACTCCTGAATTCATAGCTGTTCGCGCGCACCAGCAAAGCGCCAGAGCCTGTTTTGGCTTGAAATAACAGGCCGGGTTTCTCACCAGGCCAGCACCGGCGGTGCTGGCCTTTTTCGCAGTGCCCGCCACCCCCTACAACGGAGACTCCCCCCATGCTGCTCACCCAAGACCAGGAAATGATCCGCGACGCCGTGCGCGACTTTGCCCAGCAAGAGCTGTGGCCCCACGCTGCGCGCTGGGACAAAGAACACCACTTTCCCAAAGACGCCCACCAGGGCCTGGCCGCGCTGGGCGCCTACGGCATCTGCGTGCCCGAAGAATTTGGCGGCGCCCACCTCGATTACGTCACCCTGGCGCTGGTGCTGGAAGAGATTGCCGCAGGCGACGGCGGCACCAGCACGGCCATTTCCGTCACCAACTGCCCCGTCAACGCCATCCTCATGCGCTACGGCAACGCCCAGCAAAAGCGCGACTGGCTCACGCCCCTGGCGCGCGGCGAGATGCTGGGCGCGTTCTGCCTGACCGAGCCGCATGTGGGCAGTGATGCCTCGGCGCTGCGCACCACGGCCGTGAAAGAGGGCGATGAATATGTCATCAACGGCGTCAAGCAGTTCATCACCAGCGGCAAGAACGGCCATGTGGCCATCGTCATTGCCGTGACCGACAAGGGCGCGGGCAAGCGCGGCATGAGCGCCTTTCTGGTGCCCACCAACACCCCCGGTTACGTCGTGGCGCGGCTGGAAGACAAGCTGGGCCAGCACAGCAGCGACACCGCGCAGATCAACTTTGACAACTGCCGCATCCCCGCCGAGAACCTCATCGGCGCCGAGGGCGAGGGCTACAAGATTGCGCTGGGCGCGCTCGAAGGCGGGCGCATCGGCATTGCCGCGCAAAGCGTGGGCATGGCGCGCAGCGCGTTCGAGGCCGCACTGGCCTACTCCAAAGAGCGCGAGAGCTTTGGCACCGCCATCTTCAACCACCAGGCCGTGGGTTTCCGGCTGGCCGACTGCGCCACGCAGCTCGAAGCCGCACGCCAGCTCATCTGGCATGCCGCCGCGCTGCGCGATGCAGGCCGCCCCTGCCTGAAAGAAGCCGCCATGGCCAAGCTGTTTGCCAGCGAAATGGCCGAAAAAGTGTGCAGCGCCGCCATCCAGACGCTGGGCGGCTACGGCGTGGTGAACGACTTTCCGGTCGAGCGCATCTACCGCGACGTGCGCGTCTGCCAAATTTACGAAGGCACCAGCGACGTGCAGAAAATCATCATCCAGCGCGCGCTGGCCTGAGAATGCTCCTGATTCGATAGCTGCTAGCGCGCAGTGCGTAAGGGCTGGAAGTCGATTTGGCTTGATTTTTCTCGGGGGTGGGTGGTGGAGGCTGCTGGCCAGATTTCATCCCCAATGCCCCGTCTTTTCCCGCTGCTGCGCTGTGGGGCGCGTGGGTAAACTGGTCACTTCTGTGATTTACCAACCCATGTTCCGGGGCTTGCGCCGGAACCGCGCCTTCAACGGGAGATGCACGCATGCACAAAAAGGCCCCAGCCTGCTGGTTGACACTGGCCATCGCCATGGCGGGGGTGGCCCAGGCGCAGCCCGACCCAACGCCGCTGCCCGTGCCCGGAACCACCGAGCGCTTCCAAGAAGGCGGCGTAGCCCTGTCCGAGCTGCGCGCCTATGCCGAGCTGGGCTATGTGTCTGCACAGTACCGGCTGGCGCAGCGCTACCTGCAAGGCCAGGGCGTGATGCGCGACGTGCCGCAAGCGGCGCTGTGGTTTCGCCGCGCCGCCGATTCGGGCGAGCCGCGCTCGCAACTGGAGCTGGCGCTGATGCACCTGCGCGGCGAGGGCGTGCAGCGCAGCGAACGGATGGCCGCCCACTGGATGCGCCAGGCCGCCGAGAGTGGTTTTCAGCGCGCGCAACTGCACGTAGGCACCATGTACGAGCACGGCCTGGGCGTGGCCAAAGACCAGACGGAAGCCTATTTCTGGTACTGCCTGGCCAGCGAGGGCGTATGGGGCAACCACGAAGCCGTGCAGGCGCGTGACCGCCTGGGCGCGCTGCTCACCAACGTGCAGCGCGCATCGGCCCGCTCGGCGGCGTTTTACTGGCGCCCGCGCTGATCTGGCGCCGCCCCGCGCCCCTGCTCCATTTTTCAGACCGAGGATTTCCCCATGTTGCGTCGTCACTTTCACCATGCGGGCGCTGCGGCGCTCACGGCCCTGCTGCTGGCCGCCACCCGGCAGGCACAGGCGCTGTCGCTGGGCGACATGACCAACGCCGACGCCAGCAGCGGCCTCAAGGCCGCGCTGGGCCAGGGCGCGCAGGCCGCAGTGGCCTTGCTGGGCCGCCCCGATGGGTTTTTGGGCAACCCCAAGGTGCGCATCGGCCTGCCGGGCTCGCTGGACGACGCTGCCAAGCTGCTCAAAACCTTTGGCCAGGGCCAGCGCATTGACGAGCTGCTGACCGCCATCAACCGCGCCGCCGAAACCGCCGTGCCCATGGGCCAGGACTTGCTGGTGGGCGCCGTGCAAAGCATGACCGTCACCGATGCCAAAAACATCCTGACCGGCGGCGATACCTCGGTCACGCAGTTTTTTGCCGACAAAACCCGCGCTCCGCTGGGCCAGCGCTTTTTGCCCGTGGTCAACCAGGCCACGGAAAAAGTCAACCTCGCCCAGTCCTACAACGCCTTTGCCGGCAAGGCCGCCAGCTTTGGCCTGTTGAGAAAAGAAGATGCCGACCTGGGCCAGTACGTCACCGGCAAAACGCTGGACGGCCTGTACCTGGTGATTGGCGAGGAAGAAAAGAAAATCCGCCAAAACCCCATGGGCAGTGCCAGCGCCATCGTGCAAAAAGTGTTTGGTGCGCTGCGCTGATGGCTGCCAACCCCGCCCGCGCTGCCCGGTCTGCCGCCCCCGTGCCGGATGCCTGCCCCTGCGGCCAGCTGTCGGCCCAGCGCCAGCCGTTGGCCTTTGCCGACTGCTGTGGCCGCTACATAGCCCACTTTGACACCACCCCCGCGCCCGACGCCGAGCACCTGATGCGCTCGCGCTACAGCGCCTTTGTGCGCGGCCAGGTCGATTACCTGCTGGCCACCTGGCACCCCAGCCAGCGCCCCGACACGCTCGAGTTGGAACCCCACGCCCAGTGGCTGGGCCTGGAAGTGCGCCAACACCGCGTGCTGGATGCCGACCACGCCCAGGTGGCCTTTGTGGCCCGCTACCGCGTGGCGGGCCGCGCCGTGCGCTTGCAGGAAAACAGCCGCTTTGTGCGCGAGGCAGGCCGCTGGTATTACCTGGACGCCGCCGGGCAGTAAGCACCGCAGCCCCCGGGCGATGGGAAAATGCCCGGCATGACCACCTCTGCCCCCACCCACACCCTGACCATCACCCGCCCCGACGACTGGCACCTGCACGTGCGCGACGGCGAGCCCCTGCACACCGTGGTGCCGCACACCGCCGCCCAGTTTGGCCGCGCCATCATCATGCCCAACCTGCGCCCGCCCGTGACCACCGCGCAGCAGGCGCTGGAATACAAACAGCGCATCCTGGCCGCCGTGCCCGCCGGTGTGCAGTTTGAGCCGCTGATGACGCTGTACCTCACCGACCGCCTGCCGCCCGAAGAAATCGCCCGCGCCAAGGAAGCGGGCGTGGTCGCAGCCAAGCTCTACCCGGCTGGCGCCACCACCAACAGCGACGCCGGCGTGACCGACCTGCGCAACATCTACCCCACGCTGGAAGCCATGCAAAAGGCCGGCATGCCGCTGCTGGTGCATGGCGAAGTCACCAGTGCCGACATCGACCTGTTCGACCGTGAAGCCGTGTTCATCGACCAGCAGCTCATCCCGCTGCGCCGCGACTTCCCCGAACTCAAGATCGTCTTCGAGCACATCACCACCAAAGAAGCCGCCGAGTACGTGGCCAGCAGCGACGCCTATACCGCCGCCACCATCACCGCCCACCACCTGCTGTACAACCGCAACGCCATCTTCACCGGCGGCATCCGTCCGCACTACTACTGCCTGCCGGTGCTCAAGCGCGAAACCCATCGCCTGGCGCTGGTGCAAGCGGCCACCAGTGGCAGCAGCAAATTTTTCCTGGGCACCGACAGCGCCCCGCACCCCGCGCACCTGAAAGAGCACGCCAGCGGCTGCGCCGGTTGCTACACCGCCCACGCCGCCATGGAGCTGTACGCCGAGGCCTTCGACAACGCAGGGGCGCTCGATCAGTTGGAAGCCTTTGCCAGCTTCAACGGCCCGGCCTTTTACAACCTGCCGCGCAACCAGGGCACCCTCACCCTGCGCCGCGAAAGCTGGACTCCGCCCGACAGCTTTGCCTTTGGCGAAGCCGAACTCAAGCCCCTGCGCGCCGGTGAAGCGCTGGCGTGGCGGGTGG
>NZ_JAQUAL010000172.1:0-6663 GCF_028687295.1 Simplicispira sp. | reverse complement strand
ATGACCACATTCACCCTCTCCAGCCCCGACATCGCCAGCGGCGGCACCGTGCCGCAGCATTTCGAGTTCGACGGCTTTGGCTGCTCGGGCCGCAACGAATCGCCCGTGTTGCAGTGGAGCGGCGCGCCCGAAGGCACGCAGAGCTTTGCCGTGACGGTGTACGACCCCGACGCGCCCACCGGCTCGGGCTGGTGGCACTGGTTTGTGGTGGATGTGCCCGCCACCACCACTGCGCTGGCGCCCAACGCGGGTGCGCAGGGCAGCACCGGGTTGCCTGCGGGTGCGCGCCAGATTCGCAACGACTACGGCAGCTTTGCCTGGGGCGGCGTGTGCCCGCCGCCGGGCGACAAGCCGCACCGCTACATCTTCACCGTACATGCCCTGGGGGTGCCCAAGCTGGAGATTCCCGACGATGCCACGGCGGCGCTGGCGGGCTTCATGGTCAACGCCCACACGCTGGCCAAGGCCAGTTTCACGGCCACTTACGGTCGCCCCTGACGTAGCGCGTGTTGCCGCCGCTGGGGGCGGCACCCGCCCCCTGAAAGTCGGACAATCGGAGCCTGCCTGCCACCGCAGGCTTTTTTTATTCTTCGGTGCTTCCCATGCTGCTGCGCATTGTTGCCATTTTGTTTCCCATGTTCGCCATCACCGCCCTGGGTTTTTGGGTGGGACGGCGCAGCCGCCCCGACCTGAGCCACGCCAACCAGCTGAACATGGATGTGTTCGTGCCCGCGCTGGTGTTTGCCGCCATGGTCAGCAAAGACTTCCGCCTGACCGAGTACCTGCCGCTGGCCGGGGCGGCGGCGTTCATGATGGTGGGCTCGGGCGTGGTGGGCTGGCTGGCGGCCAAGGCGCTGGGCATGCAGCCCAAAACCCTGGTGCCGCCCATGATGTTCAACAACTGCGGCAACCTGGGCCTGCCGCTGGCCGTGCTGGCGTTTGGCGAAACGGCGCTGGCCCCGGCGGTGGTGATGTTTCTGGTGTCCAACCTGCTGCATTTCTCGTTTGGCGCCTGGCTGCTGGACCACCGCACCCGGCTGCTGACGCTGTGGCGCTCGCCCGTCATCCTGGCCACGCTGGCGGGTCTGGCGGTGGGGCTGGCGGGCATTACGGTGTGGCCGCCGCTGTTGATGTCGGTGAAGATGGTGGGCGACATCTCCATCCCTTTGATGCTGTTTGCCCTGGGCGCGCGCCTGGCCGATTCCAAAATCACCGCCGTGGGCGTGGGCCTGTTCGGTGCGGCGCTGCGCCCCATTGTGGGTCTGGCCCTGGCCTGGGCGGTGCTTCAGGTGCTGGACTTGCCCGCGCGCGAGCAGGCGCTGGTGCTGGTGTTTGGCGCGCTGCCGCCCGCCGTGCTGAACTACATGTTTGCCGAGCGCTACCAGCAAGAGCCCGACAAGGTGGCCTCCATGGTGCTGATCGGCAACGTGGCGGCGGTGGTGTTTTTGCCCATTGCGCTGGCGCTGGCGCTGGATTGAGCGGGGCGCCCGGCCCGGCTCGCTTCAGGGCGTGGGCGGGCAGGGCAGCGGTGCCGCAGGCGCAGGCGCAGGCGGCGCGGCGCCCGTGGGCAGGGCGCGGCCCAGCAAATACTCGATGCAGGTGCGCACGGCCCGCGTCTGGTGGCGGTCGGGCATGTAGAGCATGAACATCTGCGTGCCGAAAATGCTCAGCCGCCATTCGTCCAGCGTGGTCAGCACCTCGCCACTGGCCACGGCGTCTTGCACGACGTAGTCGGGCACCAGCCCCACGCCCAGCCCGGCCAGAATGCCCTGGCGCAGAAACGGAAAGTGCTCCGAGATCAGCGTCGGCTCCAGCGTCACCTCTTCGCGCCGTTCGCCCTGGTAGGCGCGCAGGCGCAGCTGGCGTCCCACCACGCCCGCCGTGATCAGCGGCGCGGTGCGCAGCGCCTCCAGCCCGGTGGGCAGGCCGTGTACCTGCGCGTACTCGCGCGAGGCGCAGGCCGTGTAGCGCACCGCCCCCATGTCGCGCGCCACCAGCGTGGGCGGGGGCTCGGGCATGACGCGGATGGCAATGTCCACCTCGTCGCGGATCAGGTCGTCCACGCGGTTTTCAAAGCGCACATCGAGCACGATGCCGGGGTACAGGCGCTTGAAGTCGATCAGCCAGTCCGACATCACCATCTGCCCGTAGCCGCTGGGCACGCTCAGGCCCACGCGGCCTTGCAGGCCCTGGCCCAGCGTGGCAATGGTTTCGCGCGCGGCCCGCATCTCGTTCTGGATGGCGCGGCCATGCTGGTACAGGCGCAGACCCACCTCGGTGGGCTCGACGCGGCGCGTGGTGCGGCGCACCAGCTGCACGCCCACCGATTTTTCCAGCTGGCTGAGGTGGTAGCTGACGTTGGCGCGCGTCATCTTCAGGTTGCGCGCGGCTTGGCTGAGGTTGCCAGCGTCCAGAATGTCCACCAGCACGGTCAGGGAGGTGATTTCCATGGGAGGGAGCGACGATATGCCTTTTGTGTCAAAAGATATTTGACAGTCTGTCAATCGTTAATGTAATTGTCAAGATTGTTTGGCGCATCAACAATAGCTGTCTCATTCCCAACTACCAGGAGACTCCCGCATGGCTGCAGCTATTCCCGATTCCGTTGTCACCACGGCCCGCACGGGCGCCATTCTGGTGGTCACCATCGACAACCCGCCGGTCAACGCGCTGGGCGTGGCCGTGCGCCAGGGTCTGGCCGCTGCCATCGCGCAGGCCCAGGCCGATGCCGCTGTGGCGGGTGTGCTGCTGGTGGGCGCGGGCAAGGCCTTTATTGCCGGTGCCGACATCCGCGAGTTTGGCAAGCCCGCCATGCCGCCCTCGCTGCCCGAGGTGTGCCGCGCCATCGAAGACTGCACCAAGCCCGTGGTGGCCGTGCTGCACGGCGCCGCCCTGGGCGGTGGCCTGGAAGTGGCGCTGTCGGCCCACTACCGCCTGGCACTGCCTGCCGCCAAGCTGGGCCTGCCCGAAGTGACGCTGGGCCTGCTGCCCGGCTCGGGTGGCACGCAGCGCGCCCCGCGCCTGATGGGCGTGAAATCTGCCACCGAGCTGATGCTCAGCGGCAAGCACCTGTCGGCCAAGGCCGCGCTGGCGGCGGGTCTGGTCGATCAGCTGGTGGAAGGCGACGACGCCCTGGCCGCTGGCCTGGCCTACGCCAACGCGCTGCTGGTGCAAAACGCCCCCGTGCGCCGCACCCGCGACATCGCCATCCCCGACCCAGCCGCTGCGCTGGCCGAGCTGGATGCGCTCAAGGCAGACACCGCCAAGAAAACCCGGGGCCTGTTCTCGCCCCTGAAAATCATCGAATGCGTGCAGGCGGCGGTGCAGCTGCCGTTTGACGAGGGCATGGCGCTGGAGCGCTCGCTGTTCTTGCAGTGCCTCGACAGCCCGCAGCGCGCTGGCCTGATCCACGCCTTTTTTGCCGAACGCGAAGTGGTCAAGGTGCCCGAGGCCAAGGCCGCCGCACCGCGCGCGTTTGCCAGCATCGCCATCATCGGCGGCGGCACCATGGGCGCGGGCATTGCCGTCTCGGCGCTGGATGCGGGCTACCCCGTGACCATGGTCGAGCGCGACGCCGACTCCATCGCCCGGGGCCGCGCCAACGTCGAAAAGGTGTACACCGGCCTGGTCGCCAAAGGCCGCATGACCGAAGAAGCCAAGGCCGCCGTGCTGGCCCGCTACACCGGCAGCACCTCGTACGACGACCTGGCCCACGTGGACTTGGTGATCGAGGCCGTGTTTGAAGACCTCGAAGTGAAAAAAGCCGTGTTCAAGGAACTGGACCGCGTGTGCAAACCCGGCGCCGTGCTGGCCACCAATACCTCCTACCTCGACATTGACGCCATTGCGGCAGCCACCAGCCGCCCGCAGGACGTGATCGGCCTGCACTTTTTCAGCCCGGCCAACATCATGAAGCTGCTGGAAATCGTGGTGCCCGCCAAAGTCAGCGCCGACGTGGTGGCCACCGCCTTCGAGCTGGCCAAGAAGCTGAAAAAAGTGCCCGTGCGTGCGGGCGTGTGCGATGGCTTCATCGGCAACCGCATCCTGGCCGTGTACCGCCAGGCGGCCGATTATTTGATGGAAGACGGCGCCAGCCCTTACGAGATCGACGAGGCCGTGCGCGGTTTTGGCTTTGCCATGGGCCCGTTCCAGGTGACGGATCTGGCCGGTGGCGACATTGGCTGGGCCACGCGCAAGCGCCGCGCCGCCACGCGCGACCCCAAAGCGCGCTACGTTGAGGTGTCCGACCGCATCTGCGAGCGCGGCTGGTTTGGCCAGAAAACCCAGCGCGGTTTTTACCTCTACCCCGCAGGCGCCCGCACGGGCCAGCCTGACCCTGAAGTGCTGGCCATCGTGGACGCCGAGCGCGCCAAAAAAGGCATCACACCGCGCAGCTTTACCGCCGACGAAATCATGCGCCGCTACATGGCCGCCATGGCCAACGAAGGCGCCAACGTGGTCAACGAAGGCATTGCCCTGCGCCCGCTGGACGTGGACGTGACCTTTATCTCGGGCTACGGCTTTCCGCGCTTTCGCGGTGGCCCCATGAAGTGGGCCGACATGTACGGCCTGCCCCAGCTGCTGGCCGACATCGAAGCCTTTGCCAAAGAAGACCCGCTGTTCTGGAAGCCCTCGCCGCTGCTGGTGAAGCTGGTGCAAGAAGGCAAAAACTTCGACAGCCTGAACCACAGCGCCTGAGCCCTCGCGCCGCTACCGTATCTGCCACAGAACTATCAAAACAATAGCTGCTGGCGCACGTCTGTGCTGGGTTTGATGGCTTCTTTGCTGCCAAACTCTTGCGTGGAAAGCGCAAGCAGCTAGCAAAAAAGGAGCAAAACCATGCGCCAAGCCGTTATCGTTTCCACCGCCCGCACGCCGCTGGCCAAATCCCACCGGGGTGAATTCAACGCCACGCCGGGACCGCAGCTGGCCGCTTTCTCGGTCAAGGCCGCCGTGGAGCGCGCGGGCATCGACCCGGCGCTGATCGAAGATTTGGTGATGGGCTGCGGCTACCCCGAAGGCATCACTGGCAAAAACATTGGCCGCCAGACCGTGGTGCGCGCCGGTTTGCCGCTGTCGGTGGCGGGCGTGGCCGTGAGCCGCTTTTGCGCCTCGGGCTTGCAGGCCATTGCCACGGCGGCCGACCGCATCGTGGCCGAAGGCGTGCCCGCCATGGTGGCCGGCGGTGTGGAGAGCATCTCGGCCATCCGCGCCGGTCTGCCCGCCGATATCGACCCCTGGCTGAAAGAGCACAAGCCCGACCTCTACATGGCCATGATCGACACCGCCGACACCGTGGCCCACCGCTACGGCATCACGCGCGAAGACCAGGACGCCTTCTCGCTGCTGAGCCAGCAGCGCACCGCCGCCGCGCAGGCCCAGGGCCTGTTTGCCGACGAGATCGTGCCCTGCGCCACCCGCATGGCAGAAAAAAACAAAGAGACGGGCGAAGTCACCTACCGCGACGTGGTGGCTACACGCGACAACTGCAACCGCCCCAGCACCACGCTGGAGGCGCTGGCGCAGCTCGAACCCGTCAAAGGCCCGGGCCAGTTCGTCACGGCGGGCAATGCCTCGCAGCTGTCGGATGGCTCCAGCGCCTGCGTGCTGATGGATTCCACCCAGGCCGAGCGCCTGGGCCTGCAAGCGCTGGGCGCCTTCCGGGGCTTTGCCGTGGCCGGTTGCGAGCCCGATGAGATGGGCATCGGCCCGGTGTTTGCGGTGCCCAAACTGCTGGCGCGCCACGGCCTGACGGTGCAGGACATCGACCTGTGGGAGATGAACGAAGCGTTTGCCTCGCAGGCGCTGTACTGCCAGCGCCGCCTGGGCATCCCCACCGAGCGACTCAACGTCAACGGTGGCGCCATCTCGATTGGCCACCCGTTTGGCATGACCGGCGCGCGCCTGGTGGGCCATTTGCTGCTGGAAGGGCGCCGCCGCAAAGCCAAGTGGGGCGTTGTCACCATGTGCATTGCCGGGGGCATGGGCGCCGCTGGCTTGTTTGAGATCTTCTGAAACCTTGCGGGACAGACCAAGAAATTGCACCGCAATTTTTGCTCTGCCCCCAACTGACTACCAAGGAAAGATATGGACCTGAATTTCACCCCCGAAGAAGAAGCCTTCCGCGCCGAGGTGCAGGCTTTTCTGCGCGACAAACTGCCTGCCCGCATTGCCAACAAGGTCAAGGCCGGGCAGCGCCTGACCAAGGAAGACCAGGAGGAGTGGCACGCCATCCTCAACGCACGCGGCTGGCTGGCCAACCACTGGCCCGAACAGTACGGCGGCCCCGGCTGGGGCGCGGTGCAGAAGTTCATTTTTGACAACGAGTGCGCCCTGGCCGGTGGCCCGCGCATCGTGCCCTTTGGCGTCAACATGCTGGGCCCGGTGCTCATCAAGTACGGCAACGAGGCGCAAAAGCAGTACTGGCTGCCGCGCATTCTGAGCGGCGCCGACTGGTGGTGCCAGGGCTACTCCGAGCCGGGCTCGGGCTCTGACTTGGCCTCGGTCAAGACCACGGCGGTGCGCGGCGTGGACGCCCAAGGCGACCACTACATCGTCAACGGCCAAAAGACCTGGACGACCCAGGGCCAGCACGCCAACATGATCTTCTGCCTGGTGCGCACCGACCGCGAAGCGCGCCCCCAGTCGGGCATCAGCTTCTTG
>NZ_JAQUAL010000171.1:0-6835 GCF_028687295.1 Simplicispira sp. | reverse complement strand
GCCAGTGCCGCTGCGCGCGGCACGGCCAGGGCGTTTTCCACGGCGTGGCGCACGGCCTGGTGGACTTCGCGGCTGTCTCTGAAGCGCACCTCGATCTTGGTCGGGTGGACGTTCACGTCCACCCGCGCCGGGTCGATCTCGATATAGAGCGCATACACGGGCTGGCGTTGGCCGTGCAGCACGTCTTCGTAGGCGCTGCGCGCGGCATGTTGCACGACTTTGTCGCGCACAAAGCGGCCATTGACGTAGCAGTATTGCTGGTCGGCGCGCGCGCGGGCGGCGTCGGGCAGCCCGGCGCGGCCCGTGACGGTGACGCGCCCTTCGCGGTGGTGCAGGGGCACCGATTGCGCGACGAACGCCTCGCCCAGCACATCGGCCAAGCGCCGGGCCAGCGTGGCCTGGGCGTTGGCAGCGAGCGCCGCAGGGCTGGCGGGACTGGCAGAGCCACTGGTGGGCACTCCACCGTTGGCGGTAGCGGCGGCAGGGCTGGCCGCTGGCGCCTCGCCCTCCGGTGGTATGGGGCTGGCGGACTGTCCAGGCGGCTGGCCGGGCACGAAGGTGGCGCGCCACTGCTCCACCAGTTTGCCCTCGTGCCAGATGGCAAAGCCCACGTCGGGCCGTGCCAGTGCGTGGCGGCGCACGGCCTCGACGCAGTGGGCCAGCTCGGTGGCGTCGGTTTTCAAAAACTTGCGCCGCGCCGGGGTGCTGAAAAACAGCTCTTTCACTTCCACCGTGGTGCCGGTGGCGCGGGCCACGGGGCGCAGTTCGCCGCTGCGCGCGTCCAGCAAGAAAGCGCTGTCTTGCCCGTGCGGGCGCGAGAGCAAGGCGGTTTCTGACACCGAGCAGATGGCGGCCAGCGCCTCGCCCCGAAAACCCATGGTGACCACGGTTTCCAGCTCGTGCAGGTCGGTGATTTTGCTGGTGGCGTGGCGGCGCAGGGCAATGGGCAGCTCGTCGCGGGCAATGCCGCTGCCGTCGTCCTCGACGGCAATCAGCCGCACGCCGCCAGCCAGCAGCCGCACGGTGATCTGGCTGGCGCCCGCGTCCAGGGCGTTGTCCACCAGCTCGCGCACCACCGAGGCGGGGCGCTCCACCACTTCGCCAGCGGCAATCTGGCTGATGAGTTCGTCGGGCAGGTCGCGGATGGGGCGGCGGGCTGGAGCGGCGGGCGCCGCCGTGGCAGTGGCCGGTGCAGGGGAGGAAGAGGTGGCGCTGGAGGGGGTGGCGCTGGCGCGGGCGCTGGGGTCAAGGGCATTCACCGGCACGATTTTACGCAGCGGGGGTGGTGGGGATAATGCCCCTCTCATTTTTGCCAACGCGCACACGACCGTTGCCCGCACCCATGGAAGCCATCACTTTTCTCATCGATTTCATCTTGCACGTGGACAAGCACCTGGAGGCGTTCGTGGTCGCCTACGGCATGTGGGTGTATGCACTGCTGTTTCTGATCGTGTTTGTGGAAACCGGCGTGGTGGTGATGCCGTTTTTGCCGGGCGATTCGCTGCTATTCATCGTGGGCGCGCTGTGCGGTGCCGGGCTGATGGACTTTGGCCTGGCCTGCTCGGTGTTGCTGGTGGCGGCCATTTTGGGCGACCAGTGCAACTACACCATTGGCCGCTATATCGGCCCCAAGGTGTTCCAGTGGGAGAACTCGCGCTGGTTCAACCGCCGCGCGTTTGACCAGGCCCACGCGTTTTACGAGCGCTACGGCGGCATCACCATCGTGCTGGCGCGCTTCATGCCGTTCATTCGCACCTTTGCGCCCTTTGTGGCGGGCGTGGCGGCCATGGGTCGGGGCAAGTTCACGGCCTACAACGTCGGTGGTGCTGTGCTGTGGGTGATGGGCATTTGCACGGCGGGGTACTTTTTTGGCAACCTGCCCTGGGTCAAGCTGCACCTGGACAAAATCATCTGGGGGCTGATTCTGGTGCCGGGGCTGATTGCCCTGTGGGGTGCCTGGCGCGGCACCCGCCAAGGCACTGCGCCAGCGCCTGCGCCCTGAGGTTGGTGCCAATCTGCTCTTTTATTGATAGCTGTTAGCGCACGCCACGCGTGCGCTCAGGCCTGTTTTTGCCTGAAGTTCTGACCGCCGCACCCGCACCAATCGCCGGGTGCGGGCGTGGCTCAGCGGCGGTTGCGGCGTGGGGGCTGGTCGTTGCCTTCACCGATTTCGTGGCCGATAAAGGCGCCAGCGGCTGCACCGCCGATGGTGCCCACGGCACCACCGATGACGGCATCGCCCACCACACCGCCCACCACGGCGCCTACGCCGGTGCCTATCTGTGCATTGGTGGGGTTGGAGGCGCAAGCGCCCAGGGCGAGCGCGGCCACGCAGCTGGTGGCGATGAGCAAGGAACGAGTGGACATGGGGAAATCCTTTTGGGTGTGAAACGGTGGTCAGGGTTAACGCAAACAGATAACTGTGTACGCAACACCACTGCCCTACTGTGGCACCCTGCGCTCGCCCGCGCTGTAGGACGCAGCGGGGCGGCGCTGTCAGACCCGGCGCCGAAAGGTGGGCGCTGCCTGCGCGCCCATGCCATGTCCACCTACACCGAGCGGCTGCGCGCCAGCGGCGGGTTTTTGGCAAAGTAGCGCGTGATGCCGCGCATCAGCGCATCGGCCAGCTGCTCCTGGTAGGCGCTTGAGCGCAGCTTGGCCTCTTCGCCGGGGTTGCTGATGAAGGCGGTTTCGACCAGCACGCTGGGAATATCGGGCGCCTTGAGCACGGCAAAGCCCGCTTGCTCCACGCGCGGCTTGTGCAGCTTGCCGACGTTGCCGATCTCGCCCAGCAGCACGCTGCCCAGCTTGAGGCTGTCGTTGATCTGTGCGGTGGTGCTCATGTCCAGCAGGGCGCGTTGCACATGCTGGTCTTTGGCGCGCACGTTGATGCCGCCGACCAGATCGGCCTGGTTTTCCTTGTTGGCCAGCCAGCGCGCTGCCGTGCTGGAGGCGCCGCCCTGGCTGAGCGCAAACACGCTGGCGCCGCGCGCGTCGGGGTTGGTGAAGGCATCGGCGTGGATGCTGACGAACAGGTCGGCCTGCACGCGCTGGGCTTTTTGCACGCGCGTGGCCAGGGGCACAAAGTAGTCGCCGTCGCGTGTGAGGTAGGCGCGCATGGGGTTGCCGCCAATGGTGGTGGCGTTGATGCGCGCGCGCAGCAGGTGGGCCACGCGCAGCACCACGTCTTTTTCGCGGGTGCCGCCGGGGCCGATGGCGCCGGGGTCTTCGCCGCCGTGGCCGGGGTCCAGGGCCACGATGATGAGGCGGTCAGTGCGGCTGGGCGTGGCGGCCTGGGCAGTGCCTGCCGCAGGCGGGCGCGCTGGGGCAGCGGGTGCGGGTGCTAGGGCGGTGGGCGCTGGCGCTGGTGTGGTCGGTGGCGGTGCTGCCGCCACGGTGGTGGGGGCGGGCGCCGGTGCGGGTGCCGGGGTGGTGCGCGCGATGCTGTCGGGCGGGAGCGGCGCGGTGTGCTGGGCAATCAGCGTTTCCAGCGCATCGTGCGCAGGCGTGCCAGGGGTGGGCGGTGGGATGGGCGCGGGCTTGTGGTCGCGCAGGCGCTCGGCAATCAGGGCCTCCAGCGGGTCTACCGGGGCGGCGGGGTACAAGTCCAGCACCAGCCGGTGCCCGTAGGCGGCAATCGGCGGCAGCGTGAACACCTGTGGCAGCGCTGCCTGTTTCAGGTCTAGCACCAGGCGCACCACGCCGGGCGTGTTCTGGCCGACGCGGATGCCCGCGATGTTGGGGTCGTCCGAGCGCACCTTGGCCACCAGCTCGCGCAGGGCGGGGTTGAGGTCGATGCCCTCGATGTCCACCGCCAGGCGCGGCGGCGTGGTGACAAAAAACTGCTTGGCCGAGAGCTTGGTGTCCGATTCGATGGTCACGCGCGAATACTCGGGCGCAGGCCAGACGCGCACGGCCAGGATGTTGGCGCCGCGCGCCAGTTGGGCTGCGCCCAGCAGCAGCACCAGCGTGCCGCCTTGCAGCAGGGTGCGCCGCGCGGCGCAGGGCACGGTGTGTGCGGCGCCCGGTGGGGGAGCGGCATGGCTCATGCGTTTATTCCTTGTAAAAGGCCGCAGCCCAAGGGGGTGTGCGCGTGCAGCACGGCACGGCGCTGGTGGTCGTCAATTGCTTCAATAGTAATAGCTATGTCCGCAGGCGGGATGAGCCCTACAGCCTTTTCAGGCCATTCGGCCAGCTTCAGGCCCGGGGCGGCAAAGATGTCGCGAAAGCCTGCATCCTCCCACTCGCGCGGGTCATCGAAGCGGTAAAAATCAAAGTGCCAGATGGCCAGGCCCGGCGCCTCGTGCGGCTCCACCACGGCGTAGGTCGGGCTTTTGATGCGGCCTTGAACGCCCAGCGCGCGCAGCAGGTGGCGCACCAGCGTGGTTTTGCCCGCACCCAGGTTGCCGTGCAGGGTGATGAAAGCGTTGGCCAGCAGCGGCTGCGCGGCCAGCTGGCGGGCCAACGCGGCGGTGTCGTCTTCGTTGTGCCAAGTGCAGTGGCGCAGCTCCATGGGCGAGGGGCTTTCTACAATCGGGCGATGGTGGTGTGCAGCAGTCAACTCGTTCCTCAAATTCAGCAGTGGGCGCGCGAACTGGGATTTTCCCAAATCGGCGTGGCCGGGGTGGATTTGTCCGACGCCGAGCCCGGATTGGTGCAGTGGCTGGCCCAGGGGTTCCATGGCGATATGGCTTATATGGCCGCGCACGGTTTGAAGCGCGCGCGGCCCGCCGAGCTGGTGCCCGGCACCGTCAGCGTGATTACGGCGCGCATGGATTATTTGCCCCGCGCCACCCCGGACGGCTGGCAGGCGCTGGAGTTTGCGCGTTTGCACGATCCGGCGCAAGGCGCTGTCTCGCTCTATGCCCGGGGGCGTGATTACCACAAGGTGCTGCGTACGCGGCTGCAAAAGCTGGCCGAGCGCATTGCGCAGGCCGTGGGGCCGCTGGGCCACCGGGCGTTCACCGACTCGGCGCCGGTGCTGGAGGCCGAGCTGGCCAGCCGCAGCGGCCAGGGCTGGCGTGGCAAGCACACGCTGGTGCTCAACCGCGATGCGGGCTCGATGTTTTTTCTGGGCGAAATCTATATCGACCTGGCCCTGCCCGCCAGCGCGCCGGTGAGCGCGCACTGCGGCCAGTGCCGCGCCTGCCTGGACGTGTGCCCCACGCAAGCCATCGTGGCGCCCTACCGGCTGGATGCACGCCGTTGCATCTCTTACCTGACCATCGAGCACGCCGGGCCGATTCCGCTGGACTTGCGCCCGCTGCTGGGCAACCGCATTTACGGCTGTGACGATTGCCAGCTGGCCTGCCCCTGGAACAAGTTTGCCCAGACCAGCACCTTGCCCGACTTTGACGCGCGTGCCGGTTTGTCGGGCCAGCAACTGGTGCATTTGTTTGCCTGGGACGAGGCCACCTTTTTGCGCCTGACCGAAGGCGGCCCCATCCGCCGCATTGGCCACGAGCGTTGGCTGCGCAACGTGGCCGTGGCGCTGGGCAACGCGCTGCGCGCTGCGGGTGAGGCGGGCGCTGCGGGTGCGGACGCTGGCGCGCTGCGGGCCGCATTGCAGTCGCGCGCGCAGCACGACAGCGCCTTGGTGCGCGAGCATGTGGCCTGGGCGCTGGCGCAAGCCCATTGAAGGTCAAAAGCGGCTCTAGCCCAACAGGAGTGCGCGCAAGCAGCTATCAAAATAATAGTTATCCTTGCGCCGCTGAAGGCGTTGCTGCCACCCTTCAGCGCGCCAGCTGGGTCTGGATTTCGCGGGCGATGCCCTCCAGCGGCACGAAGCGGCCCACGGCGCCGCGCTTGAACGCCTCTTTGGGCATGCCATAGACCACGCAGCTTTTTTCATCCTGGGCCAGCGTCTGGGCGCCGGCCTTGCGCATCTCCAAGAGGCCCACGGCGCCGTCGTCGCCCATGCCGGTCATGATGACGCCCAGGGCGTTGGCACCGGCGCATTTGGCCACCGAGCGAAACAGCACATCCACCGACGGCCGGTGGCGGTTGACCAGCGGGCCATCGACCACCTCGACAAAATACTGCGCGCCGTTGCGCCGCAGCAGCATGTGTTTGCCACCCGGCGCAATCAGCGCGCGGCCCTGGATGACGAGGTCGTTGTTTTGCGCCTCTTTCACCTCGATCTGGCACAGGCCGTTCAAGCGGCTGGCAAAGGCGGCGGTGAACTGCTCGGGCATGTGCTGCACGATGACGATGCCGGGCGAGACGCGCGGCAACGCCGTCAGCACCAGCTCCAGCGCCTGCGTGCCGCCGGTGGAGGTGCCCAGCGCCACCACGCGCTCGGTGGTCTGGATCATGGCCTGGCGCGATGGCTCGGCGGGCGGCAAGATCACATCGGCGGTGTGTTTGCTGGTGACCTGCAATCGGCGCACATTGGCCTTGGCGGCGGCTTTGACGGCCGAGGTCAGGTCTTCGCTGGCATCGCTCAAGAATTGCTTGAGGCCGATTTTGGGCTTGGTGATGATGGCCACGGCCCCGGCGGCCAGCGCTGCCAGTGACGTCTCGGTGCCCCGGTCGGTCAGGGTGGAGCAGATCACCACCGGGGTGGGCCGCTCGGCCATGATTTTTTTCAGGAAGGTGATGCCGTCCATGCGCGGCATCTCGATGTCGAGCACGATCACGTCGGGCCACTGCGTAGCCATGCGCGACATGGCCAGAATCGGGTCGGCCACGGCGGCCATGACTTCGATATCGGGGTCTTGTGCCAGCAGCGCCGACACCACCTGGCGCACCACGGCGGAGTCGTCCACCACCAGTACCTGTATGCGTTTCATGGGGATTTTGATCGGTTGGTCCGGGAGAAAGCGGCCCCGGGGGG
>NZ_JAQUAL010000170.1:0-6838 GCF_028687295.1 Simplicispira sp. | reverse complement strand
GGTGCTGGTGGGCGCCACCATCGTGGGCAGCATGGCCACCGTGTGGCACGGCGTGGTCAACCCGCCGCGCACCGGCACCCTGCGCAGCTGGGATTACGCTGGCAAGCCCCCAGTCAAGCTGCGCCAGGGCGATGAAATGGGCCGCTTTTTGCTGGGCTCTACCATCGTGCTGCTGCTGCCCCCGGGCCCGCTGCACTTCAATGCCGACTGGGCACCAGCCCACCCCGTGCGGCTGGGCCAGGCCATGGCCAGCAAGCAGCCACGGTAAGGCTTACCATGCAGCGCATCGCCATGCTTGACAGGAGCTGACCCCCATGATGTCCCTTCTCGGAACCCTTTTCATTGGCCTGATCGTCGGCTTCATTGCCCGCGCCATCAAACCCGGCGACGACAAACTCGGCTGGATCATGACCGCTCTGCTGGGCGTGGCGGGCTCTTTTCTGGCCAGCTACGTGGGCGTGGCCATGGGCTGGTACCGCACGGGCCAGACTGCGGGCTGGATTGCCTCGGTGCTGGGCGCCATTGCGCTGCTGGTGCTCTACGGCATCATCCAACGCACCTCCAACCGATGAACCTCGGCCAGACCACCGCCCAACAGGCTGCTGCACAGGCGGGGCTGCAAGCACAGTCGCCTGCGCTGCACGCCGCCGTGCAGCGCAGCCGGCGCCTGCTGCACCGGCGCGCGCTGGTGGCCGCTGCCGCCAGCGCCGTGCCCGTGCCGGGCCTGGACTGGGCCATGGACGCTGCGCTGCTGTCGCGGCTGCTGCCACAAATCAACGCGCAGTTCGGCCTCACCCCCGAGCAGCTCGATCAGCTCACCCCGCACCAGCGCGAGCAGGTGCAAAAGGCCGTGGCCCTGGTGGGATCGGTGCTGATAGGCAAATTTGTTACCCGCGATCTGGTGCTCAAAGCCGTGCAAACCGTGGGCCTGCGCATGACCAGCAAGCAGGTGGCCAAATTCGTGCCCCTGGCGGGTCAGGCCGTATCGGCGGCGCTGGGCTACGCCACGCTGCGCTACCTGGGCGAGCAGCACATCCAGGACTGCGTGCGCGTGGTGCAGTCAGCGCACCTGGCCCTGCCCGCGCCGGGCCAATAAGCAGCGTCCAGCGGTGCTTTGCACCCAAAACCGCTTCTTTTTTGATAGCTGCTGGCGCCCACCCCACAAGGGATAGAGGCCGATGGGGCCTAAAAACTGATGCCCCATCCCCGGCACAGCCAGCCACGGGCGTTTTCACTTCTTTTTTGATAGCTGCTCGCGCTTATCCTGCAAGGGCTAGAGGCCGATTTGGCTTGAAAAAACTACCGCCCTGACCGCCACCGCCTTCAAGGCAGCTCCGGCGCGCGGTACACCAGCACCTTGAGCGCACGCTGCGCATCCACATCAGCAAAGGCGGGTGGGTTGGCCAGGCGCTCCACCAGCGCCAGCTCAGGCGCCTGGGCCTGCATGTGCTCGTGCAAAAAGTCCACGCCCAACTCGGGCGCATTCAGGCACACCAGCGCGTGGCCGCCGGGCGCCAGCAAATCGGGCAGGCGGCGCAGCAGGCGCGCGTAGTCTTTGGTGGCCACAAAACTGCCCTTCTGGTAGCTGGGCGGATCGACGATCACCAGCCCATACGGCCCGCTGCGGGTGATCTTGCCCCAGCTGCTGAAGATGTCGTGCGCCAAAAAACTCGCCCCCGCCGTGAGGCCGTTGAGCTGGTGGTTTTGCTGCCCCGTGGCGATGGCGCCATGGCCCATGTCCACGTTGACCACGCTTTTGGCGCCCGCCTGCAAGGCCACCACCGAAAACGCACAGGTGTAGGCAAACAGGTTCAGCACCTTGAGGCCGTAGCGGTCATCGCAGCGCGCGGCGGCGTACTCACGCACCCAGCGGCGGCCCTCGGCCATGTCTAAAAACAAGCCGTGGTTCTGGCCGCGCAGCACATGGACGCGGTAGCGCGCCCCCTGCTCCGTCACCACATGCGGCTCGGGCACGCTGCCCGCCATCAGCCGGGTTTCGGTGCGGCCCTGGGTGCGCAGCGCCTCATTGCGGCACTGGAACACCCAGTTCAGCGGCTGGCCCGGCGCCAAAATCTCCCAGCGCTGGGCCAGCGCGGCGCCGATGGTGGCCAGCTGCGCATCGGTGTCGGCGTCGGCGGGCAAAAAGCTGGTGAGCACCAAAACGGGCGGATAGGCATCCAGCACCCAGTGCTCGCAGCCCGGGTGCAGGCCGCCCCGGCCATGGAAGATGCGCTGGGCATCGGTGGGAAGCGGCATCTGGGCGATGGCGTCGAGCAAGGCTTGCATTTGCATAGTGATAGAGGTGTTTTTACGGCAGCGCACGCAGACCCAGCTCCTGCAAAAAGTCGTTGTGCTTGTGCTTGGCCGCTGCGATAGCCTTCTCGATCTCGACCAACTCGGCATGCGTCGCAGCCAAATCAATCTCCGCCTCGCTCACTGCGGTGCTGATATAGCGCGAAATGTTCAGGTTGAAATCGTTCTTCTCAATCTCGGCCATCTCCACCCGGCGTGAGTAACGCGCCTCTTCCTCGCGGAACTGGTAGGTCTTGATGATTTTGGCAATGTGCTCGTCGGTGAGCTGGTTCTGGCGCTTGCCTTTGGCAAAGTGCTCGGCGGCGTTGATGAACAACACATCGTCCGGCTTTTTGCACTTTTTCAGCACCAAGATGCACACAGGAATACCGGTGGAATAGAACAGGTTCGACGGCAAACCAATCACCGTGTCGATGTGGCCGTCCATCAAAAGCTTCTTGCGAATGCGCTCCTCTGCCCCACCCCGGAACAGCACCCCATGCGGCAGGATGATGGCCATCACGCCTTCATCTTTGAGGAAGTGGAAACCGTGCAGCAAAAAGGCAAAATCCGCCGCCGACTTGGGTGCTAATCCATGGCTTTTAAAGCGCACATCGTCCGCCATCGCCTCGTTGGGCTCCCAGCGGTAGCTGAACGGCGGATTGGCCACGATGGCATCAAACGCGGGCTTTTTGGCTGGGTTCAGCTCGCGCAGCATGTCCCAATCGTTGGCCAGCGTGTCGCCGTGGAAGATTTCAAACTCGGTGTCCTTCACCCCGTGCAGCAGCATGTTCATGCGGGCCAGGTTGTAGGTGGTGATGTTTTTCTCTTGGCCGTAAATCTTGCCAATGCCGTGCGGCCCCATGCGCTTGCGCACATTCAGCAACAGCGAACCCGAGCCACAGGCAAAGTCCATCACGCTATCGAGCCGCTGCCGTACGCCGGTGCGTGGCTCCTGGCTGTCCAGCGTGACGATGGTGGAGAGGATGTCCGAGATTTGCTGCGGCGTATAAAACTCGCCCGCCTTCTTACCCGAGCCCGCCGCAAACTGGCCAATCAGGTATTCATACGCATCGCCCAGCGCGTCCACGTTGGTTGAAAAGTCTGCCAACCCTTCCGCAATCTTCTGAATCACCACGCACAGCTTGGCATTGCGCTCGGTGTAGGTCTTGCCCAGCTTGGGCGAGCCCAGGTCAATTTCAGAAAACAGCCCGCCAAACGTGCTCTGAAAAGACTCGGTTTCGATGTATTTGAAGCCCTCTTGCAGTGTGTTGAGCAAGCCCGCGTGCTGCGTGCGCGCCATGTGCGCGATGCTGCTCCACAGGTGCTGCGGCTGCACACAATAGTGAACCTTGCGGCGCATCTGTTTTTCAAACACGGGCACATCGGCGGTGTTGTCGGCATACCAAACGGCCAAGGGCACGCGGCTGTCATCGCTCGCCAGCTTGGGGTAGTCGCTACCCAGCTCTTTTTTGGCGGCGGTTTCGTAGTTGTCCGACAGGTAACGCAGAAACAGGAACGACAGCATGTAGTCGCGGAAATCGTCCGCGTCCATCGCTCCGCGAAGTTGGTCGGCAATGGCCCACAGGGTCTTGCCCAGTTGTATTTGGTTTTGTTCGGTCATGGTTCGTTAGGGTTGTGGTCTTCGCCGCGTGCATCTTGGCGGGCTTCAATTTCTTCACGGTCACGCTGTAGTTCCAGCCGCAATACCTCTTCACTTGGCAACACCAAACGGTATTTGCTGGCAAAAAGCTGCTCGCTGCCGTTGAGCACCGAGTAACGCACGACGGACTTGTCCTTGCTGCCGCACAACAAAATGCCCACTGTGGGGTTGTCGCCCTCGCCCCGGCGCAGGTCGTCGTACATGCGCACATACATGTCTATCTGCCCCACGTCCTGGTGTGTGAGCGGCCCGGTTTTCAGGTCGATCAGCACAAAGCACTTGAGCAGGTAGTTGTAAAACACCAGGTCAATGTAGAAATCTTGCGTTTCGGTGCTGATGCGCTGCTGCCGGGCCACAAAGGCAAAGCCCTTGCCCAGCTCCATCAAAAACTGCTGCAACTTGTCCATTAAGGCCGTTTCCAGCGTGGCCTCCAGCAGGCGGCCCGTATCGGGCAGGCCCAGAAACTCCAGCATCACCGGGTCGCGCACAAAAGCGCGGGGCGACTGCTCCAGCGCGGCCATGTTGGCCTGTGCCTCGGCAGTCACTGCGGCCTTGTCTTGGCTCAGCAGCAGGCGCTCGTAATACAGGCTGCCAATTTGCCGCTCCAACGCGCGGGTGCTCCAGTTGTGGGTGGCCACCTCTTGCATATACCACTGCCGCGCCTCGGCGCTGTCCACCCGCAGCAGCAGGCGGTAGTGCGTCCAGCTCAATTCGTGACGCAGTGCGTCACGTTTTGGAAACGCCTGATAAAAAAGCCTCATATAGCGAAGATTGGAGGCATCAAAGCCCCGCCCAAACTCCGCCGCCAGCACCTGCCCCAACTGCGGCAACAGCCGCTGCCCATAAGCCGCCCGCTGCGCACCACCCTGCTCAAACTCCACAATGTGCTGCCCAATGTGCCAGTAGGTCTGTACTTGCACAGCATCCACCGCCCGCAGCACCTGCTGGCGCGAGTTGGCGATGAGCTGGCGCAGGCTGTCCAGCAATGGGGCAAAGCCTCCCGACGGACTGGCCATGGTGGCCTTGTCTATCGTGCCCCGTTGCTTTGGCGTCTTGCCTGTCATATTACAAATCCTCAACCCGGTATTCGCTATAACCTTCGTAGTAATAGCTCACGTCAACGCCTTTCATGTACAGCTCGCGGTCGTTGATTTTGTCGGTCAAGGCATTTTTCAGCAGGTGTTTGATTTCAATATCTTTGACAACGCTGCGCTCCATGGCCGACAAATAATCGGCCTTATCCACCGCATTCCAGTCAATCACCTGTTGAATTCCTTTTTTCAGCATCAAGTCCAGCCAGATGCGCGTGGCGCGCCCGTTGCCCTCTCTAAATGGATGGGCAACATTCATTTCCACGTATTTTTCAACGATCTGATCAAAATTTTGCTGGGGCATGGCACTGATGTGCTCCAGCGCTTGCTGCAAATACATGACGGGGGCAAACCGAAAATTGCCTTTGGCCAGATTCACATCGCGAACCTGCCCGGCAAACTCATACACCTCGCCAAACAGATAGGCATGGATAGTCGCCAGCCCAGCAAAGGTGCCCACTTCTACGTTGTGAATGTCGCCACTTTCAAACAACTGCTTGGCCTTTTGCTTGCTCAGTTTTTCTTCTGCCCGGTTGAGCTCCACCTGGCTGGTCAGCTGAAGTTTGTTGCCTAAGACCATGGCATGCCACCCAGTGCAACCAGTCCATCACGAAAAGCCTTGGCACTAGGGCAGGCCGGATGTGCTGCTGCCCGATCAAGCTCGTATCGCAGCGCCACGCCACACATTTTTTTCGCAAAAATGACCTTGTTGCTGCCTGGCCCCCTGGAACCATGTGCCTTAGCCACTTCCTTCAGCCGATCCCATGGCATTCCAGGCGTTTGCTCTGGTGCGGTTTCAAAAAACTCTGGTGCGTTCAGCCAACGGCGCATCGCATCGGTATCGGCCAGAAACCAGGCCTCCAGCGCTTTCACCGCAATGAAAATCAAGTTTGTGTGCTCTGTGGTGATGCGGGCTTTGACCGTTTCCACATCTGCCGCATCCTCTAGGTCCGTCAAAATCACGATGTGGTCGGGTTGGCTGCGTTCAATTTGCGCCAACATGGGCTTGATATGGTGCGGCAGCAAATTTCCGCCCCCTTTGGCATTGATCACGGGGCTACAAATTTCGAGGCCCTGACTACCGGCCCACTTTTTGAATCCTGCGGACTCGATCAGAACTTTTTCGGAATCCCCTTCAACGATAAAACCCACTTTCACCATGGCAGGCCCCCATCAAACATATTCATCAGCCATGCCGTGTCCAGGTTCAGGCCATCCAATGCCGCACTGCTTTGCGCCGCATTTTTGGCAACCGTTTTTCCATCCACCTTATTCACCAGCCACAACTCACTCACCGTAGAGGCGCGAACCAAAGACTCACTGTGCGTTGTCACAAACACCGGGTGCTCAATGCTTGCGTTTTGGCGCATCAAGTCCACCAAAGCCTCGATGCCTTTAGGGTGCAGCCCGCGTTCCGGCTCTTCGATCAGGGTAATGCCATGTTTTTTGGCACGACTGAGCACCGCCGTCATGATGCACAGCGCGTAAATCGTTCCATCCGAAATCAGGTTCGCAGGAAAGTGCGCTCGGGTACCCTCTTCCTTGAATTTAATCACCGTACCGCCACTCAGCCGATCTGGCTCGGCACGAACCTGCTCCATGCACGGCACCAACAGGTTCATCCATTCCATCACCTGCGTGCGGAAATTCTCATCCTCCTCAAGCTTCGCGAGCATCGTTGCCACGTTATGCCCGTTGGGGTGCAATGCGGTGGCATCTGCGCTGGAACCATCAGGCTCTTTGGCACCCATGGGGTCAAAGCGGAAAACCTCGACATTGGTCAAATAGTCGT
>NZ_JAQUAL010000169.1:0-6912 GCF_028687295.1 Simplicispira sp. | reverse complement strand
AAGCAGCGCACCTGCCATGGGACAATCGCGCCCCATGAATCCGGAACAGTACGTCCAACAAAAAGCCGCCGCCTCGGGCAGCAGCTTCTATTACGCCTTTCTGTTCCTGCCCCGGCCCCGGCGCGCAGCCATCACGGCCTTTTATGCGTTTTGCCGCGAGGTGGACGACGTGGTCGATGAAGTCTCCGACCCCAGCGTGGCCCGCAGCAAACTGGCCTGGTGGCAGAGCGAGGTGACCAAAGCCTTTGCGGGCACGCCCACACACCCGGTCATGCAGGCACTGATGCCGCACACCAGCGCCTACGCCATAGAGCCACGCCACCTGCAAGCCGTCATTGAAGGCTGCCAGATGGATCTGGAGCAAACACGCTACCTCGACTACCCTGGCCTGCAACGCTACTGCCACTTGGTCGCTGGTGTGGTGGGCGAGGTGGCAGCGCAGATTTTTGGCCAAACCGACCCGGCCACCACGCAATACGCCCACCGCCTGGGCCAGGCGCTGCAACTGACCAACATCCTGCGCGACGTGGGCGAAGACGCACTGCGCGGGCGCATCTACCTGCCCGTCAACGAGCTGCAAAAGTTCGACGTCAAGGCGCACGAAATTCTCAAGCGCGAATACTCTGATCGCTTCACCGCACTGATGCGCTTTCAGGCCGAACGCGCGCACCGGCTCTACGACGAAGCGCTGGCCCTGTTGCCTGCTGCCGACCGGCGCGCACAAAAACCCGGCCTGATGATGGCCAGCATCTACCGCACCCTGCTGCGCGAGATCGAGCGCGACAACTTCCAGGTGCTGCACCAGCGCGTGAGCCTGACGCCGCTGCGCAAATTCTGGCTGGCCTGGAAGGTGCAGGCCCTGGGAAAACTATGAACTGGCCCACTGCGCCGGGCGCCCTGCCCTTTTCTGACCCATGCGCCGCATAGCCATCGTCGGGGCAGGGTGGGCGGGCATGGCCGCTGCGGTGGCCACTGTACAAGCCGGGCACCATGCTACTGTTTTTGAAGCAGCTCGCGCCCTGGGTGGGCGCGCCCGGGCCATTTTGGCCACCGGTGTGGATGGGCAAGAGCTGGTGCTGGACAACGGCCAGCACATCCTCATCGGCGCCTACACCGAATCGCTGCGCCTGATGCGCCAGGTGGGCATCAACCCTGACACCGCCCTGCTGCGCCTGCCGCTGGCGCTGCGCTTTGCCGATGGCAGCGGCCTGCAATGGCCCGACCTGCCACCGCCCTGGGACGCCGCCATCGGCATTGCCCGTGCGCACGGCTGGCGCTGGCGCGAGCGGCTGGCGCTGTTGCGTGTGGCTTTTGGCTGGCAGCGGGCACGCTTTACCTGCGCGCAGCACCAGTCGGTAGCCGATTTGTGTGCGGCGCTGCCGCCCAAGCTGCTGCAAGAGTTCATTGATCCGCTGTGCGTGGCTGCGCTCAACACCCCCGCCGACCAGGCCAGCGGCCAGGTCTTTTTGCGCGTGCTGCAAGACAGCCTGTTCAGCGGACGCGGCGGCTCCAACCTGTTGCTGCCGCGCACCAACCTGAGCGAGCTGTTTCCGGAGGCGGCTGCGCGCTGGCTGCGCGGCCAGGGTTCGGTGGTGCGCACGGGCGTGCGCGTGCGCTCGGTCACGGCCATGCCGCACAGCGGCTGCTGGCTGGTTGATGGCCAGCGTTTTGACGCCGTGGTGCTGGCCGCCTCCAGCACCGAGGCCGCGCGCATCGTGTCGCAGTGCGCACAAACCGCGCCCGTGGCCATGGCCGTGCCGCTGTGCGACTGGGCCGCCTGCGCCGAGGCGCTGCACTTTGAGGCCATTGCCACCGTCTATGCCCAAGGCCCGGTGCCCGCGCCCGGCAAGCACTTGCTGGCACGCCCCATGGTGGCGCTGCGCAGCCCCGCCACCGGCCCGGCCCAGTTTGTATTTGACCGTGGCCAGCTGGGCGACCCGCCCGGCCTGCTGGCCTTTGTGGCCAGCACCAGCCACGGCGACCGCGCCCAGCTGGAACAGCAGGTACTGGCGCAAGCCCGCGAAGAACTGGGCCTGCACGACCTGCAAGCCGTGCAAACCGTGGTCGAAAAACGTGCCACCTTTGCCTGCACCCCCGGCCTGCGCCGCCCTGGCGCACGCATCGCCCCGGGCCTGTGGGCCTGCGGCGATTACATCGCTGGCCCCTACCCCGCCACGCTCGAAGGCGCGGTGCGCAGCGGCACTGCCGCTGGCCAAGGCACCTCCAGCGCCTGATACAGTCCTAAAACGCTATTTAATCGATAGCTGTTAGCGCACACCAGGCAAGGCTTTAAGCCTGATTTGGCCTCAAACCTCTACAGACCACGGGAGCACGGGAGCACGGGAGCACGGCAGCACGGCAGCGCAGCGTACTGTGGCCCGCCACGCAGCCCTATCCGCCCTGCGCCAGACAAGCGCACAGCGCGCCCAAATCAGCCACCGTCAGGTGCGGCGCGTGTGGCGCATGCGCCCAGTCGTGACCCGCGCGATTCAGCCATGCCACCTGCATGCCCGCTAGCAGGGCGCCCACACCATCGAGGTGGGCATCGTCGCCAATGTGCAGCACCTGCTGCGTGGGCACCCCGGCTGCCTGCGCGCCGCGCTGGAAGATGCGCACATCGGGCTTGGCCACGCCCACCTCGCGCGCACTGACCGAGGCATAAAAATACCGCCCCAGCCCCACGCGCTGCACATCGGCGTTGCCATTGGACAGCGCCACCACCGGAAAACGGCTGCTCAGGTACTCCAGCGCGGGCAGCGCATCGGCAAACAGCTCGACGCGCTGGCGCTCGGCAAAAAACGCCTCAAAGGCATCTTGCGCCAGCGCCGGGTCGTCGCCCGCGCGCAGCAGTGCGCGGCGAATGGACTCGCGGCGCAGCGCACTCATGTCGTGCAGCAGGTCGGGGCACTCGTGGTGTACCTGTTCACGGATGGCGCGCAGCACGCCCGGCTGCTGGCACAGCGCCTGCGTGGCCGGGGCGTGCGCGCCCAGCCAGTTTTGCAACACCACTTCAGCGCGCGCAATGGTGGGCCAGATGGGCCACAGCGTATCGTCCAGGTCAAGGGTGATGGCACGGATGCGAGAAAGATCAAGGGACATGGCAAAAACGGCAGGGAAACTGGTGTTTGCAGGATAGCGCAGCCCCCAAGCGTTACGATGGCAAAGACTTGGCCAGCGCACCACCACAGTGCGCTGGGCCAGCTCTCTCAACCACCAAAAATCCAGGAGCACACCATGACCGCCGCATTGACCACCGCCCAAAAAGAAGAACTCCGGGCCCTGCTGCTGGCACGCCGCGACGAGTTGCATGCCCAGATGCAGCAAAACCGCGAGAACCTCGCGCCCCCCAGCGCCGACGAGGGGGCTGTAGTGCAGCGCAATGTGGCCCGCGAGGTCGACCAGGCCCTGACCGACATCGACGCCGCCGACCTGGCCCGCATCAACCGCGCCCTTGATGCCCTGGCCGACGGCAGTTATGGCCTGTGCGATGAATGCGGCTGCGACATCCCTTTTGCGCGCCTGCAAATCGAGCCGCAAACCCAGCACTGCGTCGCCTGCAAATCGCGCTGGGAGCAGGCCACCGGCCACGCCCACGCCAGCCACTGAACCG
Source organism: Simplicispira sp. (assembly GCF_028687295.1). Taxonomy (NCBI): domain Bacteria; kingdom Pseudomonadati; phylum Pseudomonadota; class Betaproteobacteria; order Burkholderiales; family Comamonadaceae; genus Simplicispira; species Simplicispira sp. Next base: position 3,302 of record NZ_JAQUAL010000169.1, on the reverse strand, counting down.
GGGGCCAAGTCGGCTTTGATTTCTGCGCACCCGGCGCTGCGCTGGTGACAGAATGTTGGCATGACCGATAAAAACACCTCCCCCGCCAACGCCACTGAGCCGACCCCGCCCAACGCCCTGCAAAACGTTGCCTCGCCTTCGGCCCCCGGCGCTCCAGCTGCCAAACCCGCGAAATCTGCCAAAACCGCCAAAACCGCCGCAGCGCCCCGGCGTGCGCTGCGGGGCGACACGGCCCCGCACCTGACCACCAGCGCCGTCGGTCGCCATATCCCCCAGGAAGCCACCCAAGCCGCACAAGACCACCAGCTGGCGGCGGTACTGGGGCTGCTGGACAACACGGCATTGCCCGCCGCCGAGCGTGCCAGCGCCCTGCGCGCCACCCTGGAAGGCGCCTCGCAAGACGACCTGGCCGCACTGCGCCAGGCCCTGTGGGCCACCTCTGACGCCTCCAGCGAACCCGTTCACAAAAACCACCCCGACGATGAACTCGCCCGGGACTGGCGCGAGGGCGGCTACCCCTACAAAAACCTGATGCGCCGCTCCACCTACGAGGCGCAAAAGTACCAATTGCAGGTCGAATTGCTCAAGCTGCAAGCCTGGGTCAAAGAGACGGGCCAGCGCGTGGTGATTTTGTTTGAGGGGCGCGACGCCGCAGGCAAGGGCGGCGCCATCAAGCGCTTCATGGAGCACTTGAACCCACGCGGCGCGCGCGTGGTGGCACTGGAAAAACCCAGCGAAGTCGAGCGCGGCCAGTGGTATTTTCAGCGCTACATCCAGCACCTGCCCACCGCAGGCGAGATCGTGCTGCTGGACCGCAGCTGGTACAACCGCGCCGGCGTAGAGCGCGTGATGGGCTTTTGCACCGACGCCGAATACCACGAGTTCATGCGCCAGACGCCCGAATTCGAGCGCACGCTGGTGCGCAGCGGCATCCACCTGGTCAAGTTCTGGTTCTCGGTGGGGCGGGCCGAGCAGCGCCGCCGCTTCAAGGAGCGCGAGGTGCATCCGCTCAAGCAATGGAAGCTCAGCCCCATCGACCTGGCCAGCCTGGACAAGTGGGACGACTACACCCGCGCCAAAGAAGCCATGTTCTTTGGCACCGACACCGCCGATTCGCCCTGGACGGTGGTCAAAAGCGACTGCAAAAAGCGCGCCCGCCTCAACGCCATGCGCTACGTACTGCACAAACTGCCCTACACCAACAAAGACCCCAAGACCATCGGCAAGCTGGACCCGCTGATCGTCGGGCGCGCGCATGTGGTGTACGAGCGCGGCGAGCAACCGGGCGTGCTGCTGTAACCACCTGCGCGCGGGGCCCGTGGGGTTGGGCGAGAATGCCCCTCATGCCTTTTCAACCCGAACCCGCCTACACCCACGGCCAGGCCCCGCGCACGGCCATTTTGCTGTGCAACCTGGGCACGCCCGATGCCCCCACCGCCCCCGCACTGCGCCGCTACCTGGGGCAGTTTTTGTCGGACCAGCGCGTGGTGGAAATCCCCAAGCCGCTGTGGTGGCTGATCCTGCACGGCATCATCCTGCGCACGCGCCCAGCCAAGTCGGCCGCCAAATACGCCAGTATCTGGACGCCTGAAGGCTCGCCGCTGGCCGTCTGGACAAGCAAACAGGCCACGCTGCTGCGCGGCTGGCTGGGCGAGGCAGGCCACCAGGTGCTGGTGCGCCACGCCATGCGCTACGGCAACCCCTCCATTGCCAGCCAGCTCGACGCCCTCAAGGCCGAGGGCGCCACGCGCATCCTGATCCTGCCGCTGTACCCGCAGTATTCGGGCACCACCACGGCCAGCGTGTTCGATGCCGTCTACACCTGGGCCGCACGCACGCGCAACGTGCCCGAGCTGCGCTTTGTCAACCACTACCACGACGACCCCGGCTACATCAACGCCCTGGCCGCCACCATCCAGACCCACTGGAAGCACCACGGCCCGCCCGACAAGCTGGTGATGAGCTTTCACGGCGTGCCCGAGCGCACCCTGCACCTGGGCGACCCCTACCACTGCGAGAGCCACAAAACCGCGCGCCTGCTGGCCCAGCGCCTGGGCCTGCAAAAAGACGACTACCAAGTCACCTTCCAGTCGCGCTTTGGCAAGGCCAAGTGGCTGCAGCCCTACACCGAGCCCACGCTGATCGAGATGGGCCAGGCGGGCGTGGGCCGCGTCGATGTCATCTGCCCCGGCTTTACCGGCGACTGCCTGGAAACGCTGGAAGAAATCAACCAGGAAGCGCGCGAAGCCTTTTTGCACGCGGGCGGCAAAGAGTTTCACTACATCCCCTGCCTGAACGACAGCAACCTGTGGATCACCGCGCTCAGCCGCATCGCCCAGCAGCACCTGGGCGGCTGGCCCACCCAGCCGCCCGATGCTGCCGCGCTGGCCGATGCCCAGGCACACGCCCGGGCAGGCGGCGCCCCCGCAGGCGCCTGCCCCGTGGCGCACTGAATCCAGTCCCGAAGGGTGCCGTGGCCGCACGGCGCCCGCCGGTGCCGGCACGCAGCCAACGCCCTGCCAGCCAGTGGGCCGGGGTGCCACCACACTACGCTGCATGGCCCAGCGCCCCGCACAAGCCCGCTTGCGCCCACAGCCACTTCCGGTTAAAACTCAAAATTGATAGCTGCTCGCGCCCATCCAATAAGGGCCAGAGCCATTTTTTATACCAAACTGATCCATGCCCGCCACCGCCCTTGCCCCCCACCAGCTGCGCCTGACCATCCCCCCCGACACGCTGGGTTTTGCGAGCACAGAGGCGCTGCAAGGCCTGCCCCTGCCCTGGATTGGCCAGGAGCGCGCCCAGGTGGCCGCCCGCTTTGGCCTGGAGATGGACCAGCCCGACTACCACCTGTTCGTGCTGGGCGAAGTCGGCAGTGGCCGCACCTCGCTCTTGCGCCAGGCCATGCAGGCCGCCGCCGCCCAGCGCCCGGTGCCGCCCGACCTGTGCTATTTGCACCACTTCGACACCCCCGAGCGCCCGCGCGCCCTGCGCCTGCCCGCCGGCCAGGGCCGCCTGCTGCGCCAGGGCATGGAGCAGGCCATGCGCGCCCTGCCCACCGATCTGGCCAAACGCCTGGCCGCCGCTGACTACCGCGCCGAGAGCGATCGCATCGAAAAAACCTACCAGCGCGACGAAGCCGCCGCCTTTGCCACACTGGACGCACTGGCCGAGAAGCTGCACTTTCGCCTCTCGCGCGAGGACGGGCACATGGTCTTTACGCTGATCGGCACCAAAGGCCACCCGCTGACCGAAGCCGAGGCCCACGCCCTGGGCCGCGAGCGCCGCGCCGAAATCGACGC
>NZ_JAQUAL010000168.1:0-6958 GCF_028687295.1 Simplicispira sp. | reverse complement strand
TGTTCGAGCTGACCGCGCTGGTCAAGGACATGGGTGCTTTTCGTGCGCCCAGCCTGCGCAACGTGGAGGTGACGGCGCCCTACATGCACGACGGCTCGGTGGCCACGCTGGAGGCGGTGCTGGACTTTTACGCCGATGGGGGCCGCCGCATAGCCAGCGGCCCCTACGCGGGCGATGGCCGCCTGAACCCGCACAAAAGTGAGCTGATCAGCCTGATCGACCTCAACGCCCAGGACAAGAGCGACCTCGTCGCCTTCCTCAAAACCCTGACCGACCATGACTTTCTCCAGAACCCCCGCCATTCCGACCCGTGGCCGCGCCGCTGAAGCAGCGCACTGGCGCCGTGGTGCCGCGCTGCTGGCAGCCTGCCTGCCGCTGTGGGCGGGTGCGCACGGCACGGCCACTGAACCCGTGCCCGACGAGGTGGGCCTGCGCGCGGGCGTGGCCGCTGCCGTCACCTACCTGCGCGCCGATGCGGTGCTGCCCTCAGCGCGCCTGGACGGCTTTGTGCTGCAAGGCGACGAGGGCGTGGACCGGCGCCGCTGGGGGCTGGAGCATGGCGTGCTGGATGTGGGCTGGCGCTTTCATCCGCAGTGGGCCGCTTATGCCGCCGTGGGCAAGCACGACAGCGATCGCCCCCACACCGAAGCCTTCTGGTTGCAGGCACGCCAGCCGCAGGGCGATGCCACCTGGCTGCTGAGCGCCGGGCGCCAGCGGCCCGCGCTGGGGGCGGTGCTGGAGACGGCGGGCCATTTCGACCGCTTCTCGCAGGTGCCGCTGGCCCAGCGCGCCACGCTCAACGGCAGCTGGATCGATGACGGCGTGCAACTGGGCTGGCGCGGCGAGGTGGCCGGGCGCCCCGTCGCGCTGGACGCTGGGCTCTGGCGCGGCCAGGTGTTTCCGGGTGCGCGCCAGGGCAGCGCCGTGCCCGCTCTGCACGTGGGTACCCAGGTGGGCGATGTGGCCATCGACGCCGTGGCCGCCCGCTTTGCCCCGCGCGGGCGTGGCACGCGCACCAGCAGCTTTGGCGCGGGCCACAGCCACGCCGCGCCCATCTGCGACGCCAGCACCCGGGGCCAGGTGGCCTGCTTTGACGGCCACAGTGACCTGGCCGCAGCCAGCGCACGCTGGCAAAGCCCCGACTGGCCGCTGACGGTGTCTGCCGCAGGCTGGCTGCGCCGCGACCGGGGCGATGTGGCATCGGGCAACGGCAGCGCCCGCTACCACAGCACCCAGCGCGGCGGCTGGCTGGAGGGCGTCTGGCAGTTCCACCCGCAGCTGGAGGCCGGGCTGCGCGTGGAGCGCCTGCAAGCGCGCCACGCCTTGAGCGGGCCCGGCGCTGCCTTGCTGGCCAGCGAGTTGCGCCTGAACCGCTACCGGCCCGCACAGCGCACCGTCTGGATGCTGGGCTACACCCCGCGCCCGGGGCTGGACGTGCGGCTGGAGCTGGGCCGCGAGTCGGTGGCAGGCCAGCGCGTGCGCTATGCCATGCTGCGGGCGCTGTGGCAGTTTGACACCCAGCTCGCCCCCTGAGCCGGGGTCGGCCCCCGGGGCCTGTGCGGCTGTCCGTGCCGCTGCACAGGCCCATTTTCAAGCATTAAAAGTGCTTCCAAGCCTTGCAGGATAAGCGCTAGCAGCTATCAATTGTGATTGCCGCATGGGCGCGGTGCAGCGTTAGCGTTCAGGCGCTGGCGCCGTGTTTGTCGGCCTCGGAGGTGAAGGCGTCGGCAAAGAACTCCTCGGGTGGCAGGCCGCGCTGGGCGGTGTAGGCCGCACGGGCTGACTCGACCACGATGGGCGCGCCACAGGCATAGACCTGGTGGCCCGACAGATCGGCAAAGTCGTCCAGCACGGCCTGGTGGACAAAGCCGGTGCGCCCGCTCCAGCCGTCTTCGGGCAGGGCGTCGGACACCACGGGCACGTAGCGCAGGTGCGGCATGTCGGCCAGGCGCTCGCGCACCCAGCTGTCCAGGTACAGGTCTTGCGGGCGGCGGCCGCCCCAGTACAGCGTGGCCGCGCGCGTGCTGCCCAGAAACTGCAAGTGCTCGATCAGTGCCTTGAGCGGCGCAAACCCGGTGCCCGAGGCCAGCAGGATCAGCGGTTTGTCCACGTCTTCACGCAGGAAAAAGCTGCCGTAAGGGCCTTCGACGCGCAGGATGTCTTTTTCCTTCAGTGCGCCAAACACGTGGTCGGTGAAGCGCCCGCCGGGCATGTGGCGGATGTGCAGCTCCACCCCCGGGTTTTGCGCCTGGGTGTGCGGCGCGTTGGCCATGGAGTAGGCGCGGCGCGCACCATCGCGCAGGATGAATTCGATGTACTGGCCTGCGTGGTAGCGGAAGGTGTCGTTGGCGGGCAGTTGCAGGCGCACTTGCATCACATCGGGCGATTTTTTCTCCAGCGCGGCCACGCGCACCGGCATTTTCTTGATCGGAAAAGCGCTTTCGTCAGTGACCTGGCGCGACTCCAGCACCACGTTGCTCTGCGCCACGCCGCAGCAGGTCAGCACCCAGCCAGCCTGCGCCTCGGCCTCGCTCAGGGCCTTGGCCTGGTGCGGGCCGTGTACCACCTCGCCTTCGAGCTTCTGGCATTTGCACGAGCCGCAGGCGCCGTCTTTGCAGCCATAGGGCAGGCCCACGCCCGCGCGGATGGCGGCGGCCAGCAGCGACTCGCCCGCATTGGCAGAAAAAGTGCGCCCGCTGGGCTGAACGGTGATCTGGAAGGGGGTGGTGGAGGGCGCAGCAGTGGTCATGCTCTGGGTATCCTTGGGGGTATCAAACACAGTGAACGGGGGCGATTTTGCCCGCTGCACCTGATGGTTGGCTGATGCGCCGGAAAACCCCCTGGGGCCGTCTTGCCCGCATCGCACCCGTCCTGCTCGCCGTATTGGCACTACCCAGACTTGATTACCACCATGCGTACCGTATTTCTCTCCAACTTCCTGGGCGCGCTGCCAGCGCGTTTTCGCCGCCAGCGCGTGCTCATCGTGGGCTGTGGCGATGTGGGCCTGCGCGTGGCGCGGGTGTTGCAAGGCGCCGGTGGGGGCACTCGAACAGGCATTGCTGCCACCGCTGTATCCCATGCGCCGCGCGTGCGCGTGCTGGCACTGACCTCCAGCCCCGATCGTGTGGCGCTGCTACGCGCTGCGGGCATCACCCCCTTGCAAGGCAACCTGGACGACAGCGCCACGCTGCGCCGCCTGGCGGGCTTGGCCACGCGCGTGCTGCACCTGGCGCCGCCCCCGGGCGATGGCGCAGGCCCTGCGCAGCGGCACGACCCGCGCACCACGCGCTTGGCGCGCAGTCTGCGTCGGCGCAGCCTGCCGCAGGCGCTGGTGTACGCCTCGACCAGCGGCGTGTACGGCGATTGCGGCGGGGCCTGGGTGACCGAGGCCCGCCCGGTGGCACCGGCCACACCCCGTGCCCAGCGCCGGGTGGACGCCGAGCGCAGCGTGCGCCAGCTGGGGCGCGCCGGGGTGCGCGCCAGCATCCTGCGTGTGCCCGGCATTTACGCCCCCGACCGCGTTGGCGGCACGCCCGAAGCGCGCCTGCGCAAAGGCACCCCTGTGCTGGCCGCGCCCGACGATGTGTTCACCAACCACATCCACGCCGACGATCTGGCGCGCGCCTGCGCACTGGCGCTGTGGCGCGGCGCCGCCCAGCGCATTTACCACGCCAGCGATGACACCGTATTGAAGATGGGCGACTACTTTGACCTGGCCGCCGACCTGTACGGCCTGCCGCGCCCACCGCGCCTGCCGCGCAGCGCCGCTTCAACACAGTTGCCTGCCATGCTGCTGAGCTTCATGTCCGAATCGCGTCGCCTGGACAACACCCGCCTGCACTGCGAACTGCGCCTGCGCCTGCGCTACCCCCACGTCGCAGAGGGCCTGCGCTGCTGACTTGGCGGTGCGCTGGCGGTTTGTCAGCAGGGCGCCTGGCCGCCCGCAGAGCGGCAGGTGCCCTGCGGCCCTGGCAGGCGGCCCGGCCCGGCGCGCGGGTAGCTGCGGCCCTGGGTGTCGGTGCAGCGAAATTCGGTGCAGTGCGTCAACTGGGGTGGCGGTGGCGGGCGCTGCTGCGGGTAGTGTGGTGGCGGCTGCACCACTACTGTGCGTGGCTGGGCTGCGCGCGCACGCTCGACGGCGGCGTAGCCCTCGGGGCCGAGGCAATCGAGATCCATTTGCCGCTGGGCCGCATCCAGACGCGCCCGGCGCTCTGGCGGGGTGAGGGTGTTGGAGCTGGCCACCACGTCCAGGTTGCGGCGCGATTGCGCGCAGGCCGCTGAGCGGGCGTAATCCTGCGGGGCAGGGCGCCCGGCAGCCCCACTTTGCGCGTTGTCGTATTGGCGCTGGGCCTCGCGGGCGGCGTCGCGCTGGGCGGCCAGTGCTTCGGTTTGCAGGCGCTGCTGTTTTTGCTCCAGCGCCTGGGCTGCTTGCTGGCGCTCTTGCAGGATGTTTTCAGCGCTTTTGCGCGGCTCTACTTCGCGCGCGGCGGCGCCAGGCGTGCAGGCACCGTCGGTGTAGGTGACTTGGCCGGTGCGCGCGTCGGTGCAGCGCACCACCTGCGCTTGTGCGCCCAGGCACAACGCGCTGGCCGCTACCAAGACCCAGGCCCTCGGGCGCAGCAGGTCAGCGCGCAGGGCGGCAAACGGTGCAGGCGTTGGCATCACTGTGACCCGTGCGTGGGTTTGTCAGGGCATGTCTTCCTGGCGGGGCATCCAGCGGCCATTGCTGGGGTTGTAGCGGTCGTAATCGGTGCGTCGCTCGCCGCTGGGGGTGCGTCCTTCCTGGGCGCGACGTTCGCGCTCGGTTTGCTGGCGGCGCAGTTCGTCGCGCCGCTCGTTGGCCTGGTGGTTGCGCTGGTCGCGTTCGCGCCGGGCCTGTTCATCGCGCTGCTCGCGTTTTTGGCGGGCCTCGCGCTCTTGCTGGTCGCGGCGCTCTTGCAGGGCGCGCTCCCGTTCCTGGCGCTGCTCCCGCTCACGCCAGGCCTGGCGGTCGCGGTTTTGCTCCCAGCGCTCACGCTCTGCGGCGCGTGCGTCGTAGCCGGGATGCGGCACGGGATAGACCGGGTAGGCGTTGGGATACGTTTGGGGGTAGGTGCCAGGATAGGTGGGGTAGGCGGGCGCCGCGTCGTAGTAGGGGTCCGCAGGGACTGCAACGCAGCCCCCCAGCAATACGCCCACGGCGCTGGCGGCCAGCAAACGGACAAGAGTGGTGTTTGTCATAAGAGTCTTCCTGCGCACCCAAGGGCTGGGGTGCGCCTGCAAAGGCCTGTTGAAAAACAAGGCCGGAATGGATGTGCCACATGGTCTTTGACGCGGCGCACCCGCCTGAGGTTTACCCGCAGAGGCTGTTTTGCCAGTGTTTTACGCAACTTTACGGGAGTGGTTTTGCAACCATTTTGGCTATTTTGGTGTGTGTGATGTCTGCACAATATTCTTTTTTGCGCACGCGCGCGACCCAGGAGACTTCAAAAATGACCGCATCCACTGCCCCCGACTGGAATATTGCGCCGCTGGCTGGCCTGTCACAGGTCAAGGGGCGCCAGGACGCCACGCTCTCGTCCCTGCCTATCGGCCAGTTTCTGCAAGCGACGGTGCAGCGTTTTGCTGATCGGCCTGCCGTGGTCTTTCGCGAGCAGGGCGTGCGCTGGAGCTGGCAAGAGTTCCAGGCCGAGGTCGATGCGCTGGCGGCGGGCTTTATTGCCCTGGGCCTGCGCGTGGGCGACCGCGTAGGCATCTGGTCGCCCAACCGCGCCGAGTGGCTGGTGACGCAATTTGCCACGGCGCGCGCCGGGCTGGTGCTGGTCAACATCAACCCGGCCTACCGCGTGGCCGAGCTGGAATACGCGCTCAATCTTTCGGGCTGCCGTGCCATCGTCACCGCCGAGCAGCTCAAAAGTTCCAAATACCTGGAGATGCTGCAACGCCTGGCGCCCGAGCTGGCCCGCTGCGCGCCGGGAGCGCTGCAATCGGCTCGCCTGCCTTCGCTGGAGATGGTGATCCGCCTGGGCGACGAACACACGCCCGGCATGCTCAACTACACCGGCGTGCTGGCGCAGGGCCGTGCCAGCGTCGATGCGGCAGCGCTGGACGCCCTGGGCGCAGGCCTGTCGTGCCATGACGCCATCAACATCCAGTTCACCAGCGGCACCACCGGCAACCCCAAGGGCGCCACGCTCACGCACCACAACGTGGTGAACAACGCGCGCTTCATCGCCCAGGCGATGGATTTCACCGAGAACGACAGCCTGTGCATTCCCGTGCCGCTGTACCACTGCTTTGGCATGGTGCTGGCGGTGCTGGCCTGCGTGTCCACGGGCGCCACCATGGTGTTTCCGGGCGAATCCTTCGAGCCCGTGGCCACCTTGCAGGCCGTGAGCGAAGAGCGCTGCACCGCGCTGCACGGCGTGCCCACCATGTTCATCGCTGAACTCGACCACCCGCGCTTTGCCGAGTTTGATTTGTCGCGCCTGCGCACCGGCATCATGGCCGGCTCGCCGTGCCCCATCGAGACCATGAAGCGCGTGATTGCCGAGATGCACCTGTCCGAGATCACCATCGCCTACGGCATGACCGAAACCTCGCCTGTCTCCTTTCAGAGTTCCACCACCGACCCCCTGGAGCGGCGCGTCTCCACCGTGGGCCGCATCCAGCCCATGCTGGAGGCCAAGGTGGTGGATGCCGATGGCAACGTGGTGCCTGTGGGCGAGAAGGGCGAGCTGCTGGTGCGCGGCTACTCGGTGATGCAGGGCTACTGGGGCGACGAGGCCCGCACCCGCGAGGCCGTGCAGGGGGGCTGGATGCACACCGGCGACCTGGCCACCATCGACGCCGAGGGCTATTGCAACATCGTGGGGCGCGCCAAGGACATGCTCATTCGTGGCGGCGAAAACGTCTACCCGCGCGAAATCGAAGAGTTTTTGTTCCGCCACCCCAAGGTGCAGTCGGTGCAGGTGTTTGG
>NZ_JAQUAL010000167.1:0-6973 GCF_028687295.1 Simplicispira sp. | reverse complement strand
CCCTGGCTGCGCACCCCGCGCCACGCCGAAGCACTGGGCCAGCGCATGCTGACGTGGCTGGCCCGCCCGCGCTGGCGTGTGACGTGGCAGCACTCATTTGCCGATGTGTCCACCGGCGCGTGGGTGGATATGGCCCACCCGCTGTCGCCTGTCCAGGGTCGCCATCGCCTGGTCAGTGCTGAGCTGGACTTGTCCTCTGCCAGCCTGTCGTGCGCCATCGAGGCGCCCGTGGGCGATGTGCCCGCCATCCAGACCACGCGCTTGTCCAGCGCCTTTGACCCGCTGATACAGCCCGGCATCACTGTGGACTTGGCTGGGAGCGAAATCATCTTCACTGCCCGCGATGAGCAAGGGCGCCCGTTGGCCGGGGCCAAGATCACGCTCAATGGCAAAAGCACCCGCATCGCCGACAGCGCAGGCCGCGTGTCATTCCCGGTGCAGCGCGGGCGCCACACGCTGCTGATTGAAGCTGATGGCTACCCGCCGTCCGAGGCCGTGGTGGTGGTGTGAGTGCAGGAACAAAGGTATGACGCAACGCCGCCGATTTTTTCCTTCCACCCCGGTGCAGACCGTACCGGGCCGCACCGTTGAGATGGAGGTGCAGGTGCGGCGCACCGCCCCGATACCAGCCACGTCTGTTGTCGAGCCACTGGTTGTAAAGCCACCGGTGTGGTGTGGCTGGGAGGATGACGATGGGATTCGTATGGTTGATCTGTCTGTAAATACGAATTCCATCAACGATGATGCTGGAGCGACATTCGAACAGGGGCTGTTTGTTGCAGTAGTCGATGGTGCGCAGTACGTGCATTGGGACATTTCGTTCACACCAGTGCTGTGGAGCGTGACGGAAGACGCAGGGCAGCAGTCCCAAGAAGAGGTATGGCGCGGCGATGTCATTGAGACCACGCTGTCGTCGGATGAGTTTTGGAGTGGAGGATACGCAGAACTTATCGAATTGCCAGCTGACATTGGCGGCGCTGAACCAGATGCATATTGGCCCATGGAAAGCATGTGGTTTCGCAAAGATGGCGAAGAGTGGACAGGCAATGGCGTTTATTTGCCGATCTACATCGCCGCAGGAAACACCCTGAGCGTCTCCCTTTTTCACCCCGCCGCAACCATATCCGGCGAACTCACAGCAGTGGCAAAAACGATTGAAGACGTAGAAATTGGACGGGTCACACTGCGCCTCATCGTGCCCTGCGAATTCTGACGATGCCATCGCAGGCTGACCAATCGGCCAATTTGACCGCACTTGAAAAAAGACGGGCGACTTGACCTGGTGCGCGAACACCAGGCCAAGCCCCCAACATGCAGGAATGAGCTGCAAGCCAGGCAAGACCCGCCACCCTCGCGAGAGCGGGTTGAGCCTATCAGAGTTTTCACACAGAGAAACAGGCTTGCAATTGAAGAAATACGGTGCGGCGCATGTAGCCGCAAATTGGCTGAAGGAATCTTTACCCGCTTATCTATCAAGTGCCCGCGCTGCGGCACGTTGAACCAGTTCCAGAGCGCCCCGAGCGCCTCTTTGATCGAACGCCATCTGAGCGTCAAACCCATGAAACGCTCAAATGACACAATCTCTGTTCCCCACTTTCACCTCGCCCAGCCCTGACACCATCACCAGCGGCGGGCGCAACCCCACCCTGGCTGATCGCTACCTGTCGGTACCTTTCACGCTCCTTGATGCCCGCACGGGCTGGTGGCGCGAGCGCAAAGCGCAGTGGCTTGCCACTGGCATTCAGTCCGAACTGGGCCGCAGCCGCGAATTGCTGTTCGCTTCATCAGCGCAGCCGCCCGCCACTTACACGGCCAAAAATGCTTTTGAGGCCGCCCTTGGCCGCAAAGCCACTTGGGCCGAATTCGCCCAGGCACACCCCGAGCACATCACGCAGCAAGGCACCAGCGTGTTCGACCCGGTGCTGTGCGAGCTGGTCTATCGCTGGTTTTCTGCCCCTGGCCAGCTGGTGCTCGATCCGTTTGCGGGCGGGTCTGTACGCGGCATCGTGGCAGCAGCCACAGGTCGGCGCTATGCCGGTGTCGATTTGCGGGCCGAGCAGGTCGATGCAAACCGTGCCCAATGGGCCACACTGGCCCAGCCCGGCATGCCCGCGCCGCACTGGGTGCAGAGCGACGCTTTGGCACTGCACCAGGCACTGCCCGACGTGCAAGCTGATTTCCTGTTTTCTTGTCCGCCCTATGGCAACCTGGAGCGCTACAGCGATGACAAGGCCGACCTGTCCACCATGCGGTACCCCCAGTTCCTGCGCACCTATCGCAAAATCATCAAAGAGGCAGTGGCCATGCTGCGCCAGGATCGCTTTGCCTGCTTCGTCGTGGGCGACATACGCGACACGCAAGGTCTGTACCGTGGCTTCGTGAGCGACACCATCGCCGCTTTCCGCGACGCTGGCGCACGGCTTTACAACGAGGCCATTTTGGTCACCCCATCAGGTTCCCTGCCTATTCGGGCCGGTAAGGCATTTGAAGTCTCGCGCAAACTGGGCAAGACGCACCAGCAGGTGCTCGTGTTCGTCAAAGGCGACCCCCGGCGTGCCACAGCCGCCTGTGGGGCCGTGCGCTGATGCTGCCCGCCCCCATCATTGAACAGCACGCTGGCATTGTGGTGGTGCGCGACGACCTGCTGCCTGGCGGCACCAAGATGCGCGCCATCCTGCCGCTGATGCAGGCGCAGGCTGCGGGCGAGTTCGTCTATGCCAGCCCGGCCCAAGGGTATGCCCAGGTAGCCATGGCCCACTGCGCCCGTCTCTTGGGGCGCCGTGCCACGGTATTCACTGCGGCACGCCAGCAGCCCCACATGCTCACCGTGGCTGCTGCCCAGGCCGGTGCGAACATCATCACCGTGCCTTGCGGCTATCTGTCCGTAGTGCAGGCCCGTGCCCGTGCTTATGCAGCCGAACGCGGCGCCTTCCTGGTGCCCTTCGGTGCAGACGATGCCGCCAGCATGCAGGCCATCTCGGCAGCCGCCACGGCCACCGGGCTGCAACCGCAAGAAGTGTGGAGCGTGGCCGGGTCTGGGGTGCTCACGCGGGCACTACAGCGCGCGTGGCCACAGGCACGATTCGTGGCGGTGGTGGTGGGTAAACAGGGAGGTGATACGGGCAGGGCGCGGCGGATTGTGCATCCGCTGCCTTTTGAGCGGCAGGCCAAGGTGCTGCCGCCTTTTCCCAGTGCGCCGGGCTACGACGCCAAGGCCTGGGAGTACATACGCGCCGAGGCAATGCCTGGCGCGCTGTTCTGGAACGTGGGGGCGTGAGGGACAGTGCTCAGGCAAAGCGCTCGCGCAGTGCAGCATGACCGGCCAATTTGGCCGCTTCAGGATCGATCCCAAGCTGGGTAAGCCAGCGTGGGTTCGTGTACGCGGTGCGCGCATCCAGAATGGCCTCGCGGTGCTTGTCCAGGCGCGCAAACGAGGCGGCAAGGCGAATCGCCTCATCCCATTGGCCACTGGCCATGTGATCGCGGACAAGGGATGCTTTGGATTGGGGTGCAGTGGTCATGGCGGGTGAGCTCCTAAAAAGTCGGTCGGACTCTAGAGAGAGCACCCGCAAAGTGCGAGTCAGTATTTCCGCTGACATGCCATTGAGGCGTTGTGCAATTTCCTTTCGCCTGCTGCAAACGCAGGCGGGCGAATTTATTGCATAGTCAGCGGCTCATTTATCGCGCGCCGCTTCACCGTGGTGTACTGCGCCACCCGGCCCACGGCCCTGATCTGGGCAATCTCGTCCTTGTCGAAGAACTGCGACAGCTTGCGCGAACCCAGTGCCATCAACGCACGGTTGTAGCCGCTGGCGCTGAATTTGCCGGTTTCGTCGGCAGCGGCCCCAATGGCTGCGGTTTTCAGGTGCGCTGCGATGCTGCCCCGCACGGCCTCCAGTGCCTGCGGGTCGCTGCGCCGCAGCTCCGCTGCCAAGTCTGCCGTTTGCAAAGCCTTGGCACTGCGGCTGATCACGTACTGCTGCACAAAGTCATCCGGCGCGGCCTTGCCTTCATACACCGCCTTCAACCCGGGAATGCGCTCCACCCGGCGCATCATGTCGGCGTTGGCCAAGCGGGCGCGGTTGAATGCCTCGCGCGCCTGCTCTCCCAGCTCCACGCCACCGGCATAGGCTTGGCTGCCACCGATGGCGCGTGCCCCTGCTGCCGGGCCAGCCTGCCCCAGCTCCATCAGGGGGGTGTCATCCAGCGCCTGGCGCACCAGCCCCAGCGCCATGCGGGTCTGTCCATCGCCGGTGGCCCGTTGCAGCTTGCCCATGGCGGTCTTGAGCTGCTCGGCGTAGTCCACGGTAAAAGGCACTTCACCTTGGGCAATCCGGTTCAGGTGCTGCGACACCGCAGGGGGCAGCGCCCCACCCACCAGGGCATCGTCCAGCAGCTTGCTGGCCTGCGTGGTGAACGTGCGGCCATCCAGCGCAAAACTGCGCCCAGCACTGTCACGCGCCTGGCTGTACAGCGCGTCAATGCCCGCCTTGTCCGCATCCAGCCCCCGCTGTAGGGCGCCCATGGCCCGCTCGCCCACCGTGGTGGCGTCATCGGCCGCACCAGCCCCCAGACGGTTCATGCTCGCAATCAGCGCGCTGTTGTTCTCGTTCTGGATGCGCGCCAAGCCGTGCAAACCGCTGTCTGTGGCATTCGCACCCATGCGCGCCAAGTTCTGCTCCCTGGTGATTTGCACAGGATCAAGGGTCAGCGTGCCCCGGGTTGGCGTGGCCCCCACCCGCTCAAAATCTGCCAGCCGCGACAGTGCGCCCGCATCCAGCCCGTCGCCTTGCCCCATGGCCTGCGATGCCTGGGCGCGCAGCGATTGGCGAATGCCCTCGGGCACGTCCTGCCAGTTCACCCCGGCGCGCCCCAGTGCCTGCTCCAACTGCTGCTCCAGCGCCTGTGCGCCGCCAGGCGCCAACCGGCTCGCCAGCCCGGCGCCCCCCTGCGCCACCTGGGCCATGCGGTTGCCCGCCACGCCGCCGACCAGGCTACCGGCCAGCCCTGCGGCCATCTGCATGCCCTCGCTGCCCCCAGCCTCACGCGATAGGCCCGTGGCCGCACCAGCGCCAGCAGCGCCCGCCACCTGCACCCCCGGGGCTGCGGCCAATAACTGGGCAGCGGCTTGCAAAGGGCCAGGGCGCACCGCCTGGGCCACCTTGCCAGCAGCCCCGGCCATACCAGCCCCACCCGCCATGAAGCGCGCCGCCTCGCCCACCACCCGCTCGGTGTCGCCCTCGGGCCTGGGCAGGCCCATGGTGTCGGCAACACCTTCCATGGTCTTGCCCATGGGCTTGCCTTCGGGCAGCCCCATGGCGCGCATGGCCGGGCCCGTGACCAGATTGCGCACCGGCTCCGTGATGATTTCCGCAGCCTGGCCCAACCCTTCCATGCCGTAGCGCGCGGTCAGGCCCACCTGCCGGGCCAGCTCGGGCCCGAATCCCCGGCTTGGGTTGTCCTGGGGCGGGGTCGTCGCAGGATGGGTGCTGCCCAGACTCCGGGTGGTGTCAGGGGTTGCCGGATTGATTGCCTGCTGGCTTGCTGCTGGTGCATCCCATTGCACACTGCCAATGTCGATCTTTGGCGCTGCCGATGGGGTCTTTGCCTCATCCCAAGTTACCTGGTTTGGATCAATCGGCATAGTCAACACTCCCATCGCTGTACTGCACGACGCGGCGGCCATTGATCGTGCCTGTGCGGGACACGGTGCGCTGCTGGGGTTGCTGCTGGGGTTGGCCAGCCACATCAGTCTGCGGAACATGCTTTCTGTGCAGCTCTTCAACGGTTTTCATGGCGGCCAGGCGCTGGCTTGCGGGGATAGCGGGATCGCCTATTTGCCCCGCCATTTCACGGTACAGCTGCACATCCTTATCGGACTGCGGCCCGGACATTTTGGGCATCTTCGAGATAAGTGCCCCCTGTAGTGCCTTGAGTTGCGCCGCAGCATCCGCGCCATTCGAGGAAAGCCCGAATACCCGGGCGGCCCTGTCCACGGCGGCCCCAGCATCGCTGCCCGTAGCGGTTGGCACCAGGCTACGTGCCTGGCCCAAGATGGAGAGCACGTCCTGAGCGTCTTTGCCTTGTTGCATCACCTCCTTGCTGCGGCTTGGGTCAGCAGGCCCACCAGGGATGGCCTCCAGCGTGCCGTCAGCCTTGTTGCGGTAGCCGCTGGGAACGCCGTCACGGCCAAGGCGCGTGGTATCGAGTGCCAAGCGCTGGCGGGCAATTTCTTCTTGGCTGGCCTGGTGCTGGGCTGCACGACGCTCGCGGATGCCTACAAGGGCCTGTTGGAATCTGGAGCGCTGAGTTTCACCCTGCTGGCGCATTTGTTCAGTGCCAAGATTGCTGGCCAGGCTGTTGTCCGACTGGTAGCGGGCCGTGTCAGCCTGCTGGGCGTCGTGCATCTGCGTGCCAATGGCGGCCTGCACACCGGCGACGCGCGCATTGGCTGCCTTGTTCGCCATGATGGCGTCGCCCTGGTTGCGGTGGACGGTTGATACCACACCCGCATTGCGCATCGCAAGGCTGCGCGGATCACGCAAATCGTTCATCCACGCAAAATTACCGCTGGACGCGGGCGAGTAGGCTTGCCCTCCAGCACCAGGCGCCCCCCTCGCCTCCATGCCCCCCGGAGAAAAGCCACGCACCCGGCCCATGGATTCCTGCTCTGAACGCTGGGCCAGCGCATCGGCGGCGGCCATGTTCTGCGCCGTGGGCAGGCTCCGGGGCTGCGCACCGCCCAACGCCGCCCCGGCGCTGTCCCCATAGCTGTTGCCGTTGCGGTAAACGCCGGGCATCACCTCGGTGCTGGATGGTTCGGGCTGCTGCAAAGGCTTCGATGGATTAGGGCGTGTCATCAACCAAATCCTGAGTGTGGAGCACGGCCATGGTACTTGTCATGCCAGCCAAACCACAGCAGCGGCAAGGTAGATAGCGCCCAGGAAGTTGCGCGCCGTCTTGTCGTAGCGTG
>NZ_JAQUAL010000166.1:0-6981 GCF_028687295.1 Simplicispira sp. | reverse complement strand
CACCTGAGCGCGCCTGCGCGCAGCGCCGCACCTGCGGCGCTTGCACGTTTCTTGCGTAGCGTGGCGCCTGTTGCTTCTCTTCCCGGATAAAACGCCATGACCGAACTGCAAGCCCTGCGCGACACCTACCGCCGCGACAAAGCAGCGCTGCTGGCCCTGCTGGCCGCCTCGCAAGCCTCCACGCGCGGCATTCACTCCCATTTGCGCACGCTGGCGCAGATTGCGGGCAACCTGCTCACCCAGCTGTGGCAGCGCGCTGCCCTGCCCGACTCCATGGCCCTGGTGGCCGTGGGTGGCTTTGGCCGGGGCGAGCTGTTTCCGCACTCCGATGTGGACGTGCTGCTGCTCTTGCCCGGCAGCGACATGGCCGAAACCCAGCGCCAGGCCATCGAATCCTTCATCAGCAGCTGCTGGGATGTGGGGCTGGACATAGGCTCCAGCGTGCGCACCGTGGCCGAATGCACCAGTGAGGCGGCGCAGGACGTGACGGTGCAAACCTCGCTGCTGGAGGCGCGGCTGCTGCACGGCAATGCCGCCTTGTTTGCCGAGTTCCAGGCACAGTACCGCGCCCACTTGGACCCCAAAGCCTTCCTGATCGCCAAAACGCTGGAGATGCGCCAGCGCCACAACAAATACGACAACACCCCCTACGCGCTGGAGCCCAACTGCAAAGAATCGCCCGGCAGCCTGCGTGACCTGCAAACCGTGCTCTGGGTAGCGCGCGCCGCCGGGCTGGGCAACAGCTGGCAAGAGCTGGCCCGCAGCGGCCTGGCCACCCCATTCGAGCTGCGCCAGCTGGTGCGCAACGAAGCCCTGCTCTCTTTGGTGCGCGCACGATTGCACGCCATTGCCGGGCGGCGCGAAGACCGGCTGGTGTTTGACTTGCAAACCGCCGTGGCCGAATCGTTTGGCTACCGCTCCGAGGCCCCCGACGGCAGCGGCCTGCCCCTGCGCGCCAGCGAAACCCTGATGCGCCGCTACTACTGGGCCGCCAAAGCCGTCACCCAGTTGTGCCAAATCCTGCTGCTCAACATTGAAGAGCGGCTCAACCCGTCCGACTGCGCGCCGCGCCCCATCAACGCGCGGTTTCTGGACAAGGCCGGCATGATCGAGATCGCCAGCGACGACCTCTACCAGCGCGACCCGCACGCCATCCTCGAAACCTTTTTGCTCTACCAGACCTCGGCGGGCTTGCAGCACCTGTCGGCGCGCACGCTGCGCGCGCTGTACCGGGCGCGCAGCGTGATGGATGGGGCCTTCCGGCGCGACCCGGTCAACCGGGCGGCCTTTTTGCGCATCCTGCAACAACCCGAAGGCATTACCCACGCCATGCGGCTGATGAACCAGACCTCGGTGCTGGGGCGCTACCTGTGGCCGTTCCGGCGCATCGTCGGGCAGATGCAGCACGACCTGTTCCACGTCTATACGGTCGATCAGCACATCCTGATGGTGCTGCGCAATGTGCGGCGCTTTTTCATGGCCGACCACGCGCATGAATACCCGTTCTGCTCACAGCTGGCCGCTGGCTGGAACAAGCCCTGGACGCTGTACGTGGCCGCGCTGTTCCACGACATCGGCAAGGGTCGGGGCGGCGACCACTCGGAAATCGGCGCCGTAGTGGCACGGCGCTTTTGCCGCCAGCACGGCGTGGCCCGCGAAGACGCCCAGCTCATCGAGTTTCTGGTGCGCGAGCACCTGACCATGAGCCAGGTGGCGCAAAAGCAGGATTTGAGCGACCCCGACGTGATTGGCGCCTTTGCCCAGCGTGTGGGCAACGAGCGCCAGCTCACCGCGCTGTACCTGCTCACGGTGGCCGATATTCGCGGCACCAGCCCCAAGGTCTGGAACGCCTGGAAAGGCAAGCTGCTGGAAGACCTGTACCGCGCCACGCTGCGCACGCTGGGCGGGCGCGCCCCCGATGCCGCCGCCGAGATCGAAGCGCGCAAACGCGAAGCGCTGGTGCTGCTGGCCTTGATGGCCCAGCCCTTTGACGCGCACAAAAAGCTCTGGGCCACACTGGACGTGAGCTATTTCATGCGCCACGACGCCGCCGACATTGCCTGGCACACGCGCCACCTCTCGCGCCACGTGGGCAGCGCGCGGCCCGTGGTGCGCGCACGCCAATCGCTGGCGGGCGAGGGCTTGCAGGTGGTGGTCTATGCCGCCGACCAGCCCGACCTGTTTGCGCGCATCTGCGGCTACTTCGACCGCGCGGGCTTCAGCATCCTGGACGCGCGCGTACACACCGCCGCCAACGGCTACGCGCTCGACACCTTCCAGGTCACCACCACCACGCTGCCCGGGCACTACCGCGAACTGACGCACATGGTCGAAAGCGACCTGGCGCGCGCCATCGAAGAAGGCGGTGCGCTGCCCGAGCCGGGGCACCGGCGCCTGTCGCGGCGCGCCAAAAGCTTTCCGATGGCGCCGCGCGTGACGCTGCGCCCCGATGAAAAAGCCCAGCGCTGGCTGCTGGGCATTTCTGCCAGCGACCGCGCGGGCCTGCTCTACCTGGTGGCGCGCGTGCTGGCCCAGCACCACCTGAGCGTGCAACTGGCCAAGGTCAGCACCCTGGGCGAGCGGGTGGAAGACACCTTCCTCATCCAGGGCCCCGAGCTGCAAAGCAACGCCCACCAGATTCAGATCGAAACCGAGCTGCTGCAAGCACTGTCGTAGCAGCTCCTATTTCGATAGCTGGAAGCGCTCACCAGCATTGCGTTTGAAGGCTTTTTAAGCCTTCATCCACAGGCCGGGTATCAAAACGCGACGCGCACGCCCACCGTGATGTTGCGCCCCATCAAAGGTGCGGCATTCTTGATGAACGAGGTGTGGGCGTAGGCCAGCCGGTCGGTCAGGTTGTGGGCCTTGAGGTACAGCTGCCACGGGGTGGCGTTCACCTGGCCGCTGTAGCTGATGCCCAGGTTGAGCATGCCGTAGCCCGGTGTGGTGCCCTCGAACTCGGCCACGCGGGTCTGGCGGGCCACTTGCACCCATTCAACCTGCCCCTCCCACGCATTCCAATTCGCATCCAGACGCAGGCCCGCACGGGCGGCGGGAATGCGCGGCAGCAAGCCGCCGCCCGCCAGGCGCGCGCGCACCACGTCGCCGAACAAGGTCAGGCCGATGTGGCGCGTCAGGCGCTGGCGCACCTGGCCTTCGATGCCGGTGAAGGTGGCGTCCTGCTGCGCGTATTGCAGCAATTGCAGGCCATCGAGTTCATCGAGCGTGCGGCCATAGATGTAGTTGCGGATGCGGTTGCGGAACACGCTGACGCCAAACGTGGTGTCGCCGCTGGTCTTGCGCAGGCTCAGGTCGATGTTTTGCGAGACTTCAGCGCGCAGATCGGCATTGCCGCGCTCGTAGGTGCTGGTGGCCATGTGCAGGCCGCGCGCATACAGCTCTTCTGCCGACGGGGCGCGGCTGGCGCGGGTGAGCGATGCACCCAGCGCATAGCCGGGCTGGAACTTCCACACCGCGCCCAGCGATGCCGAGGTGCCATGGTGGCTGCGCTCGATGCCGCTGGTTTGCGCCTCGGCGGTCTGGCGGTCGTGGCGCAGGGCGCCTTCAAAACGCCAGTCGCCCCAGCGGTATTCCTCCAGCAAGAACAAGCCCGTCTTGCGCGTGACGGTGGGCTGCACATAGGCCTCTTCGCCCACCGCGCTGAACTTGCGCTGCGAGGTTTGCAGGCCGATCAGCCCCTTGAAACCGGCCACAGGTTCGTGTTGCAGCTCCAGGCGGGCGTCGTAGGCCTTGTTCTTGAACGTGGTGGAGACGGCACCTTCCTCGATTTCATCGTGCGCGTAGTCGGTGTGGCCCGCACGCAGGCGCAGGGCGGAGAAACCGGTGAAGGGGTTGCGCAGCTCGCCGCGCACGTCCAGGCGTTTGCTGCGCAAATCCACCACGGGCACGGCGCCGTGGGCTTCGTCGTGGCCGTGGTCGTGGTCGTCGTGCCCGTCCTCCATTTGGGGGCCGTGGGTGCCGCAGTGCAACTGGGCGCCATGGGTGTGGCAGCCGTCAAAGCTGTGGCTGTGGCCGGGCAGGCCGTATTCGGCGTTCTGGCGTGTGTAGGCCACGCCCAGGTAGCCCTGGCTGCCCACCCACGACAGGCCCAGGCTGGCGCTATCGGTGCGGTTGAAGCTGCCGGGCACTTTGCGCTCGGCATGGCCCTCGTGCAGCCAGCCGCCGCCCACGCGGTAGTCGCTGGCGTTGCGCTTGGCGCCTTCGACGTGGATGGCGATGTTGCCCGCGCCGCCGGTCAGTGCAAAGGCCCCTGCCCCCTCACGGGCGCCGCTGTTGGCGCGCAGTTCGGCGCTGCCTTCGATGCCCTTGTCCGGAACGGCGGTGGGCACTTTGCCATCGAGCACGTTGACCACACCGCCCACCGCAGCGCCGCCGTAGGTCAGCGCCGAGGGGCCGCGCAGCACCTCGATCTGCGTGGCCAGCAGCGGCTCGGCGGCCACGGCGTGGTCGGGGCTGATGGTGGAGGCATCGTGCAGCTCGGCGCCGTCGGACAGCACCTTCACGCGCGGGCCGTCCATGCCCCGGATGATGGGACGGCTGGCGCCCGCGCCAAAGTGGCTGGAGGTGATGCCGGGCTCGCTGGTGAGTGTTTCGCCCAGGGTGGCTTCGCGCTGGCGCACCAGCGCATCGCCTTCGAGCACGCTGACGGGGGTGGCCATGTCGCTGCTGCCGTGTTGCAGGCCGCTGGCCGAAACGGTGACTTCAGACAGCGCGGCGGTGGCTACCGGCGCCCCGGCGGGCGCCTGCTGGGCCTGTGCCTGGCCCCAGGTGGTGAGTAACAGCGCCACGGCCAGTGGCAGCGGGCGCAAGGCCTGGGGTTGGCGCTGCGACCAGCCTGTGGAGCGGGCGCTGGAGACATCCGCCAGGTGTTGGGCGATCAGACCGGTACGGTGAAAAATGGAAATCATGGTGTGCATTGAAAAAACACGGGCGGCGCGGACGCATCAGCGCACGCAGTCCGCCCCCATGCGGGGCATGGATAAAAGACAAAAAACGGCTCCAGCGCTTACGGGATAAGCGCTAGCAGCTATCAAAAAAGGAGTTATTACCTGGCGCAGCAGCCACTACAGGCCACGCTGCAAACGCAGCGCTGGCCATGCTCGGGTGCTCAGGTGTGGCTGGGCGCGGGGGGCGCGCCCCAGCCCATGGCCAGCGGCGGGGCGCGGGCCTGGAAGGCGGCGGTGCGCCGCGCACTGCAATGCGCGGCCGGGCCAGCGGGGGGCACGGTGGCGGGCGCTGCATGTGCCAGCGCAGGCGCGCTGCGGGGTGCATCGCCCAGGGTGAGCTGGTCGAGTAACTGGCAATCGACCAGGTGGTGGCCAGAAAAAAGCGCAGCCACCCAGGAGGTCTGGTCGCCCGGCGCAGCGTGCGGGCCGCCGTGGACGCTGTGGGCAGACAGCGCTGGCGCCGCATCGCCATGCACGGCGCGGTGCATCTGGCCCAAAGCGGGCGCCAATACCAGCGCCAGCACCAGCCAGACCGACCACCACACGGCGCTGGCCCTGCGGCCCACGGCCCGGCCCCGCTGCGCTGCGGTGGAACGGGTGCTGTGGGCGGGCATCACGGGAATGGGTACGGACTGGCGGGCGAAAAAACGGGCAAACGCGGTCAGTGCGCGTGCTTCATGCCGCAGTATTTGCCGATGGCCAGGTTTTTGCAGGCGGCTTGCAACTCTTTCATGCACTGCTGGGCGTCTTTGCCAGACTCCAGGCACTGCGCCGCTGCGGTGTGGGCGGCGGCCATGGCGCGGTGGCGTTCGATATCAGCCTTGGTTTCCTGGTCGGAATGCACCTGGGCCTGCGCCAAAGGGGCACACAAAGCGGCAAAGGCCAGAAGGGTCAGCAGACGGCGCATGGCAAATTTTCTCCAGATCAGATTCAAAAATCATAGCGTATAGCGCCCGATTGGCGCGCGCCACAGCCATTTTGGCTATCAAAAAAATAGACCCAACCTCAATCGGGCTTCAAAAAGCGGGTAAATGTCTTGCGGAATTTGTTCACCTTGGGGCCGACCACGGCGGCGCAATAACCTTGCTGCGGATTGCGCGCGTAGTAGTCGTGGTGGTAGGGCTCTGCGGGCGAAAAATGGGCCACCGGCACCACCTCAGTGACCACGGGGGCATCGAACCACTGCGCTTGCACCATGTGCTGGATCAGCTCGTGGGCCACCTTTTCTTGCTCGGGCGTGTGAAAGTAAATGCCGCTGCGGTATTGCGTGCCCACATCGTTGCCCTGGCGGTTGGGCGTGGTGGGGTCATGGGTGCCAAAGAAAATCTCCAGAATCTCTCGCACGCTGATGACCGCGGGGTCAAACGTCACGCGCACCACCTCGTTGTGGCCGGTGGTGCCGCTGCACACTTGCTCGTAGGTGGGGTTCAGAACATGGCCGTTGGCGTAGCCACTTTGCACATCCGTGACGCCGCGCACGCGGTCAAACACGGCCTCTGTGCACCAAAAACAGCCTCCGCCGAGGGTGATGGTTTGCAGTTGCATGAGAAGTCTCCTTGGGTGGAAGGTGAAGCGCCAGGATACAAGCGGGTGTGCGCGATTATGAATTGACGCCATCCAGGGGGATGGGTACATTACTAACCGGTCAGTCAGTAATCATCTTCACCCATGCCCCCCGATTCACACTCCTTCACGGCCCCCCCCGCGTCCCGGCGCGAGCGCCGCAAAGAGGCGCGCCCGGGCGAGTTGCTGGACGCCGCCCTGGATCTGTTCGTCGAAAAAGGCTACGCCGCCACGCGCGTCGATGACGTGGCAGCACGTGCAGGCGTCTCCAAGGGCACGCTGTTTTTGTACTTTCCCAGCAAGGAAGAGTTGTTCAAGGCCGTAGTGCGCGAGAACATTGCCGGGCGTTTTCCCGAGTGGAATGCCGAGGTCGATCAATTCCAGGGCAGCACCGCCGACATGTTGCGCTACTGCTACACCGTCTGGTGGGAGCGCATTGGTGCCACCCGCG
>NZ_JAQUAL010000165.1:0-7079 GCF_028687295.1 Simplicispira sp. | reverse complement strand
AACCTGCCGCGCAACCAGGGCACCCTCACCCTGCGCCGCGAAAGCTGGACTCCGCCCGACAGCTTTGCCTTTGGCGAAGCCGAACTCAAGCCCCTGCGCGCCGGTGAAGCGCTGGCGTGGCGGGTGGTTGCCGGGTAATGGCATTGCCGGGGGAGGGCGCGGTGGGCGGGCTGCAGGCGGCCTTCCTCATTGACGCAGACAATTTCTCTGACTCCGTAGCCCTGAACGCAGCGTGGCTGCAAGTTCAGGCGCGTACGGGCCGGGTCGCTGTCTGTCGCGCCTATGGTGGTGCGCAGCGTTTGCATACGTTGGCGACTGTCTGGAGCAGTTTGGGCGCGCGCACTTTCCCGAATCTGGCCCTTGAAAAGAACACCACCGATGCCGCCCTGATTGCTGATGCGGTGGCGCTGCACTTCCAGCAGGGCGTGCGCTTGTTTGCCATTGCTTCGGGAGATGCTGACTTCGCCCCGCTGGCCGTGCGCTTGCGTGAATGGGGTTGCGAGGTCTGGTGTTTTGCGATGGAAAGCACACTGTTTGCCGGTGCCCAGGCCTATTACGACCGGGTGGTGCGATTTGCACCGTCTCCCGTTGCCAACGCCGAGCCCCCAGCATCCAAGCCGCCTTTCTCAGCGGTGGTGGCTGCTGCCGCACCCGCAGTGACCAAGCCTGTCGTCTTGCCAGTGCCGCCGGCGGTGGCAAAAAACCCGCCGTTGGCGCCACGCCCTGCGCCTGCTGCACCCGCGCCCGCTCCTGCGCTGGTGCCTGCGTCTGTGACGGCCAAGCCTCCCGCGTTGCCTGAGGAGGTGGCGCGCATTTTGAAAGCCATACCCGCCTTGCGTGAGACGCCGCAGCGCTTGAGTGAAATCGTGCCAGTGCTGCGCCAAAAAAATATTTTGAACCAGACTAAATCCACCGCATTTTTTGCCCGCCATGCGGAGCACTTCAAACTCAGCCCGGTCCACCAGCCTACGCAGCTGACCTATGTTCCTGCGCGCGTTGTGCCGGCTGCCCCGGTGCGCCCTGTCGTGGTTGAAGCCCCGGTGCCAGCCGTAAAGGCGGCTACACCTGCCGTCTTGTCATGGACTGTGACCGGGCGCAGAAAGACAGTCATTCCGTTATCGGCCCAGTTACACGGCCTGCGATCCGTCTTGGTTCAACTGGCGCTGCACCGCGTCACATTGGCGGATGTGCTGCTGGCGGTGCCAGAACTGTTGCGTGGCCAGCCCTGTGCCCTGAGTGCTGTAGCGGGTCGATTGCGCGAGCGCGGCTTGCTGCGCTCGGGTGACTCGGCTTTGCGGATTCTGGAGCGCCATCCAGGCTCTTTTGTCATCGAAATGCGCTCTATGCCTCAAGCGGTGATTTATCTCCGATGAGCACATCCCCATTCAACGCCATCGCCTGGCAAGCCCCTTGGCTCGCCCCGTTGCGCGCTGTGGGCCAGGTGGTACAGCAGCGCGTGCTGGCGGGTGCCTCGGTGGCCGATGCGCTCAATGCAGCAGCTGCGGGCGCCGCCTGCCCGGTGCGCTTTGTGCCCCAGACCGATTTGCCCGTGGGCATGGCCTATGAAAGCCACATTTTCGCCACGGGCTGCGTGCCCACGCGCTGCAACCTGCACGACTTTTTCAATGGCCTGGTCTGGCTGCACTACCCGCAGGCCAAGCAGCGCCTGAACCGCTTGCAGGCCCAGGCCATCGCGGCCCACGGGGTGGGCGGCGTGCGCGGCCCGCTGCGCGATGCGATCACGCTGCTCGATGAAAACGGCGCCGTGCTCCATGCGCCCGCGCCGCTGTGGCAGGCACTGCGTGCGCGCGATTGGCGCGCGCTGTTCACCGACCTGCGCCCGCTGTGGCGAGAGGCACGGCTGGAGCTGCTGGGCCACGCCCTGATGGAGCAACTGGTTTTCCCCCGAAAACCCATCACAGCCCACGTCTATATTGCGCAAGCAGCTATGGATTCAGGAGCAGTGACGGACGCCTGGCTGGCCACCGACTTGCAAGCCCCGCACCTGTCGGCCAAACCCTTTACCCCGCTGCCCGTACTGGGAATGCCCGGCTGGTGGCCCGAGAACGAAAACGCTTGCTTTTATGATGACCCGTTCGTTTTTCGCGGCCCGCGCCCGCCGCAGGCGCTGACCCCCGGCCCGTCAGTGCCCGCTGCTTGAAAGCGCGGTGCCCTCACCCCATTTGCCACCCCGAGGGGTTTGTGCCCCATCCCTGTGGAGAAAAAAACCATGAAACGCATTCTTTTGTTTGTCCTGACCAACGTGGCCGTGGTGGCGGTGCTGGGCATCGTGGCCAGCCTGCTGGGCGTCAACCGCTACCTCACCAGCAACGGCCTGAACCTGGGCGCCCTGCTGGGCTATGCGCTGGTGATGGGCTTTGGCGGCGCCATCATCTCGCTGCTCATCAGCAAGCCCATGGCCAAGTGGAGTTCGGGCGTGCAGGTCATCGACCAGCCGCGCAACCAGGATGAGGCCTGGATCGTCGAGACGGTGCGCAAGTTTGCCGACAAGGCGGGCATCGGCATGCCCGAGGTGGGTATTTTTGAGGGCGACCCCAACGCCTTTGCCACCGGTGCCTTCAAGAACTCTGCCCTGGTGGCCGTGTCCACCGGCCTGCTCGAGAGCATGACGCACGAAGAAATCGAGGCCGTGATTGGCCACGAGGTAGCACACATCGCCAACGGTGACATGGTCACCATGACGCTGATCCAGGGTGTGATGAACACCTTTGTGGTGTTCCTGTCGCGCGTGATTGGTTACGCGGTGGACAGCTTTTTGCGCAAGAACGATTCCGAAAACACCGGCCCCGGCATTGGCTACATGATTACCACCGTGGTGCTCGATATCTTGCTGGGCTTTGTCGCTGCCATCATCGTGGCCTGGTTCTCGCGCCAGCGCGAGTTCCGTGCCGATGCGGGCGCTGCCCAGCTCATGGGCCGCAAGCAGCCGATGATCAACGCGCTGGCCCGCCTGGGCGGCGTCCACACCGCCGAGCTGCCCAAGAGCATGGCCGCCATGGGCATTGCCGGTGGCATTGGCCAGCTGTTTTCCACCCACCCACCGATTGAAGAGCGCATTGCGCGTTTGCAGCAAGGCTGATCGTCGGTTGGTCAGTCGGTGCCATGCACCGGCACCCCCACACACCGCCAGCGGGCTGCTACAGCCCCTGGCGGTTTTTTTATCCCAGCAGGCTGCGCGCTACGGCTTCGGCCACCTTGATGCCATCGACGCCCGCCGACAAAATGCCGCCCGCGTAGCTGGCGCCTTCGCCCGCCGGGTACAGGCCCGCCGTGTTCAGGCTCTGGAAGTGCTCGCCGCGGGGGATTTTCAGGGGCGAGGAGGTGCGTGTTTCCACCCCGGTGAGCACGGCGTCGTGCATGTCAAAGCCTTTGATCTTGCGGCCAAAGGCGGGCAGGGCCTCGCGCAGGGCCTCGGTGGCGTAGCCGGGCAGCGCGGCGCGCAAATCGACCAGTGCCACGCCGGGCTGGTACGAGGGCTCCACGCCGCCCAGGGCCTGGGAGGCGCGCCCGGCGATGAAGTCGCCCACCAGTTGCGCGGGCGCGCTGTAGTTGCTGCCGCCCAGCACGTACGCGTTGGATTCGAGCTGGCGTTGCAGCACGATGCCCGCCAGCGGGTGGTGCTGGTCAGCACCCAGCGTTTCCACGCCGTGGGTGGCGCCCAGTTGGGCCGCGAAGGCGGCAGGGTCACGCGGGTAGTCTTGCGGGTCAATGCCGACCACCATCCCGGCGTTGGCGTTGCGCTCGTTGCGCGAATACTGGCTCATGCCATTGGTGACGACGCGGCCTGCCTCGCTGGTGGCGGCCACCACGGTGCCGCCGGGGCACATGCAAAAGCTGTAGGCGGTGCGGCCATTGCTGGCGTGGTGAACCAGCTTGTAATCGGCGGCGCCCAAGAGCGGGTGCCCGGCGTGGCGGCCCCAGCGGGCACGGTCGATCACGCCCTGCGGGTGCTCAATCCGAAAACCCACCGAGAACGGCTTGGCCTCCATGTGTACGCCGCGCTGGTAGAGCATGGCAAAGGTGTCGCGCGCGCTGTGGCCCAGCGCCATCACGACGTGGTCGGTGCGCAGCTCGTGCGTGGTGCCGCTGGTCAGGTCTTGCACTTGCAGGCCGCGCACATGGCGCTGGCCCTGGGCGTTTTCTTCGATCAGCACATCGGTCACGCGCTGCTGGAACCGCACCTCGCCGCCCAGGGCCGTGATTTGTGCGCGCAGAGCTTCCACCACCTTCACCAGCTTGAAGGTGCCGATGTGCGGGTGGGCGGCGTACAAAATCTCGGGCGGGGCACCGGCCTGCACGAACTCTTCCATCACCTTGCGTCCCAGGTGGCGCGGGTCTTTGATCTGGCTGTAGAGCTTGCCGTCGGAAAACGTCCCGGCGCCGCCTTCACCAAACTGCACGTTGCTTTCGGGGTCGAGGGTGCGTTTGCGCCACAGGCCCCAGGTGTCTTTGGTGCGCTCGCGCACAGTTTTGCCGCGCTCCAGCACGATGGGCTTGAAGCCCATCTGCGCCAGCACCAGTGCGGCAAAAATCCCGCACGGGCCAAACCCCACCACCACCGGGCGCACGGCCACATCAGCAAGTGCCTGGCCCACGGGGTGCCATGCCATGTCGGGCGTGGGCTGGATGTGCGCATTACCGCTGTGCCGCGCCAGCAGGGCGGGTTCTTGCGCCGCATCGGCCAGGGCCACATCAACGATATAGACGGCCAGCAGGTGGGCCTTGCGCGCATCAAAACTGCGCTTGAAGACGTGCAGCTGGGCGATGGCCTCCGCGTCGGCCAAGCCCAGCGCCTGTGCGGCCAGCTGGCGCAGGGCGGCAATGGGGTGGGGCGGCGGGGTGCGGTCGGCGTCGGTTTCAAAGCCGGTATCGGCGGCGCGCAAAGGGGTGACGGGCAGTGCCGACAGCGGCAGCTTCAGTTCAGACAGGCGGATCATGGCAGTGGCAGGCCCGTGGTGATCGGGCAAAGGGCAAAGTCTCAGGGGGACGCGGATTTTACCGAGCAGGCCCTGGCCGGGTGGCCCACGCCCGCCACGCGCTGGCCGGTGGCGTTGGCTGCGCGCGCACTGCCGCAGCAGTTATCACTATTATTTTGATAGCTGTTTGCGCTTTCCGCATAAGGGCCAGAAGCCAAAAAGACCCAAAATTGGGTCTTTTTTGAGGGGGTGTCGCGTGCTATTACGCGGGCAAGAAGCCTTCCACCGACAAATAGCGCTCGCCGGTGTCGTAGTTGAAGCCCAGCACGCGGCTGCCAGCGGGCAACTCCGGCAGTTTTTGCGCAATCGCGGCCAGCGTGGCGCCCGACGAGATGCCCACCAGCAGCCCTTCTTCGCGGGCGCTGCGGCGGGCGTACTCGCGCGCGGGTTCGGCATCGACCTGGATCACGCCGTCGAGCACGCTGGTGTCCAGGTTCTTGGGGATGAAGCCCGCGCCAATGCCCTGGATGGGGTGCGGTGCAGGCGCGCCGCCGCTGATGACGGGCGACTGCGTGGGCTCCACGGCAAACACCTTCAGATTCGGAAATTGCGCCTTGAGCACCCGCGCCACGCCCGTCAGGTGCCCACCCGTGCCCACACCGGTGATGAGCACGTCCAGCCCGCCGGGGAAGTCGGCCAGGATTTCCTGCGCCGTGGTGCGCACGTGGATGTCGATGTTGGCGGGGTTCTCGAACTGCTGCGGAATCCACGAGCCCGGCGTTTGCGCGTGCAGTTCTTCGGCGCGGGCGATGGCGCCTTTCATGCCTTTTTCGCGCGGCGTCAGGTCAAAGCTGGCGCCGTAGGCCAGCATCAGGCGCCGGCGCTCGATGCTCATGCTGTCGGGCATCACCAGAATCAGCTTGTAGCCCTTGACGGCGGCCACCATGGCCAGGCCCACGCCGGTGTTGCCGCTGGTGGGCTCGATGATGGTGCCGCCCGGTTGCAGCGCGCCCGACTTCTCGGCATCTTCGATCATGGCCAGCGCAATGCGGTCTTTGATGGAGCCGCCGGGGTTGCCGCGCTCGGACTTGACCCAGACGTTGGCACCCGCGCCAAACAGGCGGTTGATGCGGATGTGCGGCGTGTTGCCAATGGTTTGCAGAACGTTGTCGAATGCCATGGTGCAGGTCTCCGGTGTTGGGGGAAGAAACCTGCACATTCTGGCCCAGTTGTTCTGTGCTGAAGCCATATCCATATGCACAGCGCCGGGCAGACGGCGGCGTCCGTGGGGCACAAAAATAATGGTGTTTTATGGCTCTGGCCCTTGTGCAGTGGGCGCGAGCAGCTATCAAATCAATAGTTACGGCTTGCGCCCCGTCATCAGGAACAGCGGGTAGCTGCGGCCATTGCGTTGCTGTAGTTGCACGATGTGGCTGAAGTGGATGTCGGCCAGCCCGGCTTGTTGGGCCAGCGCGCCCAGTGCCTCGGGCGCAAAGCCCAGGTGCTGCACGCCCTTGGCGGCGTTGTCGCCGTGGAAGCTGCCATCCTCCAAGTACAAGTCCACCAGCGCAATGCGCCCACCCGGGTGCAGCGCGTCGGCAAACGCGCGCAAGAGCGCAGCGGTGTCGGCCACATGGTGCAGCGCCATGCAGCTGACGATGGCGTGGTAGCGCCCCGGCAGTCCGGCAAACACATCGCCGCAGTGCGTGGTGATGTTGGCGTGGCCTTTGGCTTGCAGCACTTCCAGCATGGCCGCCGAGGTGTCCAGCGCCGTGACCTGCGCCACCAGCGGCGCTATTTGTGTGGCCAGCAGGCCGGTGCCAGCGCCAAAGTCCAGCACCTGGTCGGTGGGCGAGAGGGGCAGCTGCGCCAGCAGGCGCGGCGCCACGGCGGCCAGTTGCTGTGATGTGGGGCGCTGGTCCCAGTCGCGGGCGGCGGCGTCGAAATGGCTGGCGGGGGAAGGGGTGGGGGTCGTCGTGTTCATGGCGGTCATGGTGCTCCAGTGCGGTACTCAAACCAGAATATCGAAGTGCCGCTGCACCATGTCGGTCATCAGCGTGCGGGTGGCGGCCTCGTCCAGCCCTTGCAATTGGCGGTGCAGGTCGGGCGCCAGCCGGGTGAAGGTGTCGAGCACGGCGGGGT
>NZ_JAQUAL010000164.1:0-7098 GCF_028687295.1 Simplicispira sp. | reverse complement strand
GACAGCTCTTTGCCCTGCAACTGCACGCCGGTGGCCAGCGAGCCCACGGCGGGGTTGAGGTCGCGGTACCAGACGGCTTGCTGGTGGGCGTTTTCGCCGTAGCGCAGGTCTTGCAGCTTGGTGGCAAACATGTTGGCCTGGCTGGGGAAGGCGGACATGGCGGGCACGTAGTCTTCGGCCTGCTTGTCGGCGTCGAACTGCACGCTGGAGAGGTAGTTGCTGATGGCGCCGTCGTACTGCGCAATGCGGTTGAACGCCGCTGCCGACAGGGCAAAGCGCAGCTGGTCAGACAGCTTGCCCGCCGCCTGCAACTCGGCCAGCACGGCGGGGTATTGGCCCGCGTCGGTCACCACGCCCACGTCTTGCCAGTTCTTGGCGGCGCTGCGCACCATGGCGGGGCCGCCGATGTCGATGTTTTCGATGGCATCGGCCAGCGTGCAGCCGTGCTTGGCCACGGTGGCTTCAAACGGGTAGAGGTTGACCACCAGCAGGTCGATGGTGTCAATGCCGTGCTCGGCCAACGCGGCCATGTGCGCGGGCAGGCTGCGGCGCGCCAGCAGGCCGCCGTGCACTTTGGGGTGCAGGGTTTTGACGCGGCCATCGAGCATTTCCGGGAAGCCGGTGACATCGGCCACTTCGGTCACGGGCAGGCCCGCATCGGCCAGCAGCTTGGCGGTGCCGCCGGTGGACAAGAGCTTGATGCCCAGCGCATGCAGGGCCTGGGCAAATTCAACGATGCCGGTTTTGTCAGAGACAGAAAGAAGTGCGTTCATGGGGAGGTTGCGGTGGGTTGGGGTGGGTAATCAATACAAAATAGGCTTCTGGCCCTTGCGTGGTGCGCGCCAGCAGCTATCAATCAAGGAGCAAATTAGCCCCCATGGCGCTTACAGCAGCTGGTGCTCGACCAGCTTTTTGCGCAGGGTGTTGCGGTTCAGGCCCAGCCATTCGGCGGCGCGCGACTGGTTGTTCTCGGCCTGCTGCATCACCACTTCGAGCATGGGTTTTTCGACCAGGCGCAGCACCATGGCGTACACCCCGTCGGGCGACTCGCCGCCCAGGTCGTGAAAGTAGTCTTGCAGGCTTTCGCGCACGCAGTCTTCAATGTGTTGTTTGCTCATGCACTGGGTTCCTCGGTTTCGTCTTGGAGGGGTTCGGTGGTGCCGGTGGCGGCGGGCAGGCGCTCCATCTGGTCGCCCAGGGCGTCCAGGTAGTCGGCCACGGCCTGCCACTGGGCGTCGCACGTCTCCAGGGTGTTGATGTGTTGGCGCAGCGCCTCGCCGCCGGGCAGCGCGCGCACGTACCAGGCGATGTGCTTGCGCGCCGTGCGCACGCCGGTGTAGGCGCCGTACAGGCTGTAATGGTCTTGCAGGTGCTCCAGCAGCAGCGCGCGCACCTCGGCCACACGCGGCGGGGGCAGGTGCTCGCCGGTGGCCAGAAAGTGGCCAATCTCACGGAATATCCACGGCCTGCCCTGGGCGGCGCGGCCCACCATGATGGCGTCGGCGCCGGTGGCGGCCAGCACGTCGCGGGCTTTTTCAGGGCTGGTGATGTCGCCGTTGGCCACCACGGGCACGCGCACGGCCTGCTTGACGGCGGCGATGGTGTCGTACTCGGCCATGCCACGGTAGCCCTGCTCGCGGGTGCGGCCATGCACCGTGAGCATCTGGATGCCCACGGCCTCAAACTGCCGCGCCAGCGCCACGGCGTTTTTGTGCTCCTGGCTCCAGCCGGTACGCATCTTCAGCGTGACGGGCACGCCGCGCGGCGCGCAGGCGTTGACCACGGCGGCGGCAATCTCCACCGCCAGCGCCTCGTTCTGCATCAGCGCCGAGCCGGCCCATTTGTTGCACACCTTTTTGGCCGGGCAGCCCATGTTGATGTCAATGATTTGCGCGCCGCGCTCGACGTTGTAGAGCGCGGCCTCGGCCATCATGGGCGCGTCGGTGCCCGCGATTTGCACGGCAATCGGGCCGGGTTCGCCCTCGTGGTTGGCGCGGCGGCTGGTTTTCAGGCTGTTCCAGAGGTCTTTGCGCGAGGTGACCATCTCGCTGACCGCATAGCCCGCGCCCAGTGCCCGGCACAGCTGGCGAAATGGCCGGTCTGTGACACCGGCCATGGGCGCAGCGAACAGGCGGTTCGCCAAGGGAATGGGGCCGATGTGCATGGGTCAGGGAGGGCGCAGGGGGCTTGCTGAAAAAAGAGGCGGCATTGTACCTGCACAAAATTTGGGCACTGGCCGGGCGCGCCCGCCGCTGCCACCCACCCGGCCCGGATCAGGCCAGCGCGCCGCCTACGGCTTCGGGGCACAACGGTGCAACAGCGCCAGGCGCGCAGTGCCGGTGCCCATCATGGCGTGGCGGTCTGGCGCTGGCGGGCCATGTGCGCCAGGTAGGCCAGCAGATCGTCGAGTTCAGCGTCGCTGATCTGCTCGGGGCCAAAGCCGGGCATGAGCTGGGTGGGCCAGTGGCGCACGCTGGCGGGGTTGCGCACCAGCTGGCGCAGGGCCTGGGGCTGGAAGTATTCGGTCGGGTTCATGGGCAGGTTCAGGTCGGGGCCGACCTGGGCGTCGCCGCCGCCATTCATGCGGTGGCAGACCATGCACTGCACCACAAACAGCGACTGGCCCCGGCGCAGGCGGTCGCCCGCAGGCACCTGCGCGGCCACGGCGATCTGCGGCCAGCGCTTGTCGGGGGCGGCGCGCACGTTCAACCGCGCCACGGCATAGGGCCACTGCTCGCTGCGCACGCCCGCGTTCTGCGGCCAAACGATGTAGAACGGCCCGGCGCTGGCGGCCTTGCCCGGCAGTGCAGGCCAAGGGGCGCCGTCGGGCTCGATGGCCAGCCAGGGCTGGGGCTGGCCGGGCGACTGCGCCAGCACCAGGGCGCCGGGCAACTGCGCGACAAAACCATCGGTGGCCACGGCCTCCAATGTGTCGCTCGGGCCCAGGCCCAGCTCGCGCAGCACCACGGCCAGCGGCACGGCACGGTAGCGCATGGGGCGCTGGTAGGCCACATCGCCGGGCACGGCGATGTCCTGGGCCTGGGGGTGGCGGGCCAGCGCAGCGCCGTCCAGTTGGCGCGGGCCGTGGGCACCGTCCAGCGCCAAGGTGGCGGCCTGGGCCAGGCCCGCCAGCCCGGCCAGCAACATGGCAACACCGGCCAGGGCGCTGCGCTGGAACCAGGCGGCAGCGCGCAGGCGCCAGTGGGTGCCGTTCAGGGGATGGTTGGGAGACTGCATCGTGGTGGCCTGGGGTGGTTACGGTTGAATGTGCGCGCCTGCCCAACGGCGGCTGCGGCATGGGCGGTGGTGGTGCTGGGCCAGCGACTGGGGCGAGGCCTGCGGCTCAGCGCACGGCAAAGTCAAAGTAGCGGTCGGTGTGGGGCTCGGGGTCGAGGGTGTAGTGCCACCACTCTTCGGGCAGGTTGCGAAAACCGTGCTGCGCCAGCAGGGTGCGCAGCCAGCGCCGGTTGTGCTGCACGTCGGGCGAGAGGTGGGGGTTATCGGTGTGCGAGCGCGCATCGAACAGGTCAAACGGCGATCCCATGTCCACCTCCTGGCCATCGGCCAGCGGGCCGCGCACCACCTTGGAGGCGCGCAGGCCATCGACCACCACCAGCGTCAGATCCACCGTGCTGCCGCGGCTGTGGCCGGACTTTTCAGCGATGTAGCCGCGCTGGAACAGCTCGGTTTTGGGCACCGCCGGGTAGTAGCCGGGCTTGGTTTTCTGGTCAGACAGGTCGCTGCCCCAGCGCACAAAGTCGTTGACAGCAGTTTGCGGACGGTAGCAGTCAAACACCTTGATGGTGAGCCCCAGGGGGCGCACCTGCGCTTGTGCGGCCTGCACGGCGCGCGCTGCGGGTTCGCTCAGGATGCAGGCCGGGGCCTGGTAGCCCGCCACGGGACGACCGAGGAAGTTGTTGCTGCCGTAGTAGCGCATGTCTTGCTGCACATCAGGCGCTACGGCGTGCAGGTAGACAAACCCTGCCGGCAAGGCACTGTCCTGGCGCTCGCCCCCCGCAGGTGCTGCGCAGCCCGCCAGCAATGTGGCCAGCAGCAAGGCCGCTGCCGGGCCTGCCAGTCTGCCCACCTGCTGGCCCGACACCGCCACTGCACCCATGGCCGTGTCTGCCGCACGGCCCACTGCGGCGCTGTCCATCGCCTCACCGACGGCCTGTGCCGTGGCCCGATCCCGGCCTGGTTGTTGCGCTGCCCTGAAATGCCACATGCCTGCTCTCCTGATGCGGGTTACACAAAGCCGCAAAAGATACCGGATTGCCCTGCGGCTGCCCAGAATTTTCTGCCCGGCGAGGGCACTGCGCCCTGCCGTGCCGCCAGCGGGGGCCAGCGGATGCAGGCGGGCACAGTGCGCACTACACTCGCGCCCACCATGGAAATCTGGCTGCACCACCTCCTGGGCCTGCTGGCCCTGCCGCAATACGGCCTGAGCACGGTATTTGTCGTGGCGTTTATCTCGGCCACGCTGCTGCCGCTGGGTTCCGAGCCTGCGGTGTTCGGGCTGGTGCAGCTCAATCCGGAGCTGTTCTGGCCAGCGATTGCGGTGGCCACGCTGGGCAACACGCTGGGCGGCGCGGTGAGCTGGTGGATGGGCCTGGGCGCGCACAAAGCCTGGGACGCCGCGCGCCGACGCCGCCGCGCGGGCCAGGCCGATGCCGCAGACGCCGCACCAGTCCGCGAACTGAGCCGCACCGAACGCCGCGTGCGCGTGTGGCTGCGCCGCTGGGGGCCTAAGACCTGCCTGCTGAGCTGGCTGCCCGTGGTGGGCGACCCGCTGTGCGCCGTGGCGGGCTGGCTCAAGCTGCCGTTCTGGCCCTGCCTGGGTTACATGGCGGTGGGCAAGTTCTTCCGCTACCTGACGATGACGACGGCGCTGCTGCACCTGTGGCCCTACCTGG
Source organism: Simplicispira sp. (assembly GCF_028687295.1). Lineage (NCBI taxonomy): Bacteria > Pseudomonadati > Pseudomonadota > Betaproteobacteria > Burkholderiales > Comamonadaceae > Simplicispira > Simplicispira sp. The sequence continues at coordinate 2,185 of NZ_JAQUAL010000164.1, read as the reverse complement.
GCTGGGGCTGACAGGGCAAAGGGCAGCGTATTGGCCAGGCCAAAATACAAGTCAAATCGGTCTGTAGCGCACGCCAATATTGCGCAAGAAGCTATATTTCTAATAGCAAATTATGACCCAACGCGCTGTGTCTATCCACCGGCGGCGGGCAGCAGCGCGGCCCAGTCCACGGCTTGCGAGGTGTCCACCGTAAGGGCCAGCGCCTGCTCGGCGGCGTCCAGCGGCTCGCGGCGCTGCAGTTGCGCCTCCAGCACCGCCAGCGTCGCCTCCGAGGCGTTGCCGCCTTTGCGCAGGCGGCGTTCTACGCGCTCGCGCAGCACGGCCACCGGGGCATCAAAAGACAGGATGCGGCACGGCACCTGCTGCTGCACCGCCAGCGCCACGAACTGCGCCCGGTGCGCGCGCGCCAAAAAGGTGGCATCGACCAGCACCGGGAAACCTGCATCCAGCACCTGCGCCGCCAGCGCCGCCAGGTGGTCGTAGGTGCGCTGCGTGGCGTCTGGCGTGTAGATGCCGCCGGGCACCACGCCCGCGCTGGTGGCGGCGGGCGCCAGGCCAAACAGGCGCTTGCGCTCGACATCGGCGCGCAGGCGCACCACGCCGCGCTTGGCAGCCAGGCGCGCGCTGTGGCGGCTTTTGCCCGAACCCGAGACGCCATGGGCCAGCCACAGCCAGCGCGCGTGCGGCTGACGCAGCTGCTGCGCCAGCGCCAGGTAGCGCTGCAATTCGGCCAGGCTGTCGGCGCGCGCGGCCTCGTCGCTCGCCTGCGCCAGCCGCAGCCCGGCCACCATGGCGCGCACCAGGGCGCGGTACACCACATACCAGGGCAGCAGCGCCAGGCCAGCGACATCGCCCGAATGCTCCAGCCAGCCGTTCAGAAAATGCCAGGCTAGATCAGGGCGGCCCTGGGCCTGCAAGTCCATGGCCAGAAAGGCGATGTCGGCCACAGTGTCGATCCAGCGCAGCGCTTCGCTGAACTCGATGGCGTCGAACAGCTGCGGCTGGCCGTCGATCAGCACCAGGTTGTTCAGGTGCAGGTCGCCATGGCATTCGCGCACGCAGCCGCTGGCTTGGCGCTGGGCCATCAGCGGGGCCAGGCGCTGGCCCTCTTGCTGCGTCCAGCGCTGCAAATCGGCCAGGGTGGCGCGGTCGGCCTCGGGCAGGAGCACCGTGGCCAGGGTGTCGAAGTTGGCCTGCACCTGCTGGCGCACCAGCGCGGCGCTGCCCCAGGCGCTGCCTGCGGGGGCCACGGCGGCAGCGGTGTGGAACTGCGCCACCTGCTGCGCCAGCGCGTCCAGGTGGGCGGTGGTGAGCGTGCCAGCGGCCAGTTGCCGGGCCAGCAGCTGGTCATCGGCAAAGCGCTGCATCTGCACGCCGTAGTCGAGCACTTCGGCGCCTTGCTCCAGCGCCTCCAGCGGCACCAGGCGCGGCGCCTGCGCTGGGCCCAACACGGCGACCACTGTCTCGTAAATGCCGGGCGCCGTGCGGCGGTTGATGCGCAGCTCTTCCAGACAGGCCGCGCGGCGCTGCGCCAGCGTGCTGAAGTCCAGAAACCCCAGGTTCAGGGGTTTCTTGAACTTGTAGGCGCGGCCAGCGGCCAGCACCACCCAGGAGATATGGGTTTCGATGCACTGCGCCGCAGCATTGAGGGCGGCGGGGCCGTGCAAGAGCGCCGCCAGCCAGGCGGGTGGGTTCGAAGCGGTGTCGGGCATGGGCATTCCAAGGGTCGAAGGCAAAAAGTGCAGGCGCATCGGCGGCTGAAATACTCTTGATTTGATAGCTGATTGCGCCCACTGCAAAAGGGCCAGAGGCACTTTTTATACCAAAAACAGCATCCCGCAATTCGGGGGCCGTCGTGCCGATCATGGCGCGCGCAGGGCGACGCGCGCGCCGTCGGTGAGCGTGGACGGCGGGTACACCACCACCGGGTCGCCCGCTTGCAGGCCCTCTTTGACCCAGGCGTGCGTGCTGCCGCGCGCCTCCAGCACCACGGGCACACGCCGGGCGCGGCCTTCGCGCACTACAAACACGGCCATGCGCTCTGCGGTCTCAGCACCGGCACCGGCACCGGCCTCTGCGCCTGCCTGCGCGTCGCCCGCCGCAGGTGCTGCCGGGCTGTCTGCCGCAGATGCCGCCGGGCTGGTAGCGCTCGGGGCAGCAGTCTGGGCGCTGGTCTGCGCACTGG
>NZ_JAQUAL010000021.1:0-32129 GCF_028687295.1 Simplicispira sp. | reverse complement strand
GGTTGCCGCGGTGTCTGGTGAGGTAGGCGCGGCGCTGGCCACATGGCCCAGGCCCAGCGGCACCACGGCACATTTGCTGCGCCAGGGCTGCAAGGGCTCACTGGCTTGCAAATACGGCGGCGAGGTGACCATGATGCGTTCAGCGCGCTCCAGCACCGCCTGTTCAAATGGGCGGTAGGCGCGGTAGGCCAGCGCCACGGCCATACGGATGCGCGATACCACCACGTCCGAATGCCAATGCACCACCCACGGAATGGCACGGGCCTCGGACAGCGTGAGCGCCCAGAAGGCGGAGTTATTGGGCATGTGCAGGTGCAATACGTCGGGCCGGAACTGGCGAATCGCACGCGCCAGCGCGGCCCGAAATCCGACGGCAATTGGTGCATAGACCAGATGGCCTTGCACCGGCACGCGTACCAGCCAATCGGGGTCATCGGGCAGCGGGTCGCCATGCACCAAGGCGCACGCGTGCAGGCCCTGGGCGCGCTGGGCGGTCACCAGATCGGCCAGAAAAACTTCCATGCCGCCTCGGTGGGGCGGATAGAACTTGCCTATGTGCAATACGGTGGCGCCCATAGTGTCAGCGTGGCGCGCGGTCGGCGGCGATCTGGGCGCGGATGTCACGGTAGCGTGGGTTGCCCGGCTCCAGCGCAATGGTCTGGTCCAGGTCTTTCAGGCTGGCTTCTTTGTTGCCTGCTTTCAGGTGGGCCATGGCACGGCCATAGTAGGCCGCTGCGTTGGGGCTTTGGGCGACCAGCGGGTTGAAAATGGCCAAGGCCGCTGGGGCATTGCCTTTGCCCACCTGGGCCAGTCCCAGCCCTTGCAGCAGGCGACTGGACCGTGGGGTGTCTTTGAGCAGCAGTTCAAAGTCGGCGATGGCCACGTCGTACTGCTGCGCGGCCAAGGCAGCTTCTGCGCGCAAGGTGCGGTATTTGGTGTGCTCTGGTGGGCTCAGCGGCGTGGTCAGCGACTGGGACAGGCTTTGGTAGGCCTGCTCCCATTGTCCCAGTGCAAACAGCGATTCGCCCCTGTGGTAGTGCAGCATGGGCATGGCAAAGCCCTTGGCTTCGGAGCGTGCAAACCAGGTCAGTGCCTGGGCATGTTTTTTATCGTACTGGTCGGCCAGTCCCAGGTTGAACAGGGCATAGCCATTGTTTTCGCCCAGTGCCAGGGCGGTGTGCAGCGCCTTGCGTGCTTCAGCCCGCGAGCCTTGCTCCACGTGATAGCCACCCAGATTGAGGAAAGCCTGCCAGCGCCCCACCGCGTTGGCGGGGGCTTTGGTGTCGATTTTTTCAGCGGCATCGGCCCAAGCCGTTAAACCATCACGCAGCGACAGGTTGCGTTCTGCGGCCAGTCCGGACAACAGCAGTGCCAGCACACCGCCCACGGTGTAGATGGTGCGTGGCGAAAACCCTGTTAACACCACGGCGATGAGGCCGGGCACTGCTATCGCCCACAGGTAGCTGCGGTACAGCACCAACGGGTCTTGCACCCAGACCGTGGCAAATTCAGTGAAAAACAGCAGCAGCGGAAACAGCAGGCACAGTGCGGCAAAGCTCAGCGCACCGCGCCCACGCCAGAAGAACCACACCGAGGCGGCCAGCAGCGCCACATAGCCTGTGCCGCCCACGATGTGCGGAAACGATGTGAGCGACAGCGGAAAGACCGGTCGCAAATCTATGGACATCCAGCCCACGTTCGGGAAGAACCATAGCGCGCCGTAGGTAAAAAACAGCCATGCCTCGTTGAGGATGCTCAAGGGGTACATGCGCCCACCGATGTCAGGGCTGAGCAGCTCCAACTGGCGGATGAACTCCTGTGAGCGGGCATCAAACGCCGTGGCGAAGGCACTGCCGTAAATCGACCACAGCATGGCACTGGCCACGCCCAGAACAGCCATAGACACCCCAGCCACCAGCAGGGTCTTTTTCCAGCTTGGGCGGCGAATAAAGATGTACAGGGGCAACGCCATCACTGCCAGCAAAAAGGCATGCTCTTTGGACAACACGGCGCCCACGTAGCTGAGCAGTGCCCACAAATACCAGTGTTTTGCATGGGTGAGCAGACCGCGCACATAAAACCAGCACGCCAGCACGCACAGCAGCGTTGCCATGAGGATAGAGCGCTGCACCAGATAGCCCACGGCATACACTGCCACCGGGTGGACGGCAAACAGCGCCACCCCCATGCGCAGCGCTGCGGTGCGCGAGTCCTCGAAATACCCGCTGGCCTCGAACTCCGACGGAAAGCGTACCCGTGCCAGCAGCTCGCGCAGCAGCGCATACAGTGCCGCGACGGTGGCCAGATGCAGTGCGATATTGACCAGCCGTTGCTTCCACCAGCCTGTCCCGAACACCTCTTGCACCCAGACAAAGCTGCCATAAGACAGCATCCGCTGCTTGAACGCCAACAAGCTGCCATAGCCTTCGAAAATCGTGCCTTCCACTAGGCGCTGGTCATCAAAGAGCAACTCGTTGTGCAACCCCGGCAGGTAAATGCCCAGCACAGCCACCAGGACGATGGCGCTGAAAACGAACGCCCACAGAGATGTTTTTTTCATAGCCGTCGTCGCAGGGGCCAGCCCAGGCAGTTACAGAGAGTCGATGAAGCTGCGCAGCTTGTCCGAGCGGCTGGGGTGCTTGAGCTTGCGCAGCGCCTTGGCTTCGATCTGGCGGATGCGCTCACGCGTCACGTCAAACTGCTTGCCCACTTCTTCCAGCGTGTGGTCGGTGGACATCTCAATGCCGAAGCGCATGCGCAGCACCTTGGCTTCGCGCGGCGTCAGACCGTCCAGGATGTCCTTGACCACGTCGCGCAGGCCGGCCTGCATGGCGGCGTCGATTGGCGCGGTGTTGGCGCCATCCTCAATGAAATCGCCCAGGTGGCTGTCGTCATCGTCGCCGATGGGGGTTTCCATGGAGATAGGCTCCTTGGCGATCTTCATGATCTTGCGGATCTTGTCTTCCGGGATCTCCATCTTCTCGGCCAGCACGCTGGCATCGGGCTCAAAGCCAAACTCCTGCAAATGCTGGCGCGAGATGCGGTTCATCTTGTTGATCGTTTCGATCATGTGTACCGGAATGCGGATGGTGCGCGCCTGATCGGCAATCGAGCGCGTAATCGCTTGGCGAATCCACCAGGTGGCGTAGGTCGAGAATTTGTAGCCCCGGCGGTATTCGAACTTGTCCACCGCTTTCATCAGGCCGATGTTGCCTTCCTGAATCAGGTCCAGGAACTGCAAACCCCGGTTGGTGTATTTCTTGGCGATCGAGATGACCAGGCGCAGGTTGGCCTCGATCATTTCTTTTTTGGCGTTGCGCGAGGTGGCCTCACCCTCGTTCATGCGCTTGTTGATGCTTTTCAGCTCGGACAGCGGTACCACCACGCGGGTTTGCAGATCGATGAGCTTTTGCTGCAAATCTTGCACGGGTGGGATGTTGCGCGCCATCACGGCACTCCAGGGTTTGCCGGCTGCGGCCTGCTTTTCCACCCATTCCAGGTTCAGCAGGTTGGCCGGAAACTCCTTGATGAATGTCTCTTGTGGCATGCGGCACTTGTCCACGATGATGCGGCGCAGTTCGCGCTCTTTCTTGCGCACATCGTCCACCTGGCCGCGCACCATGTCGCACAGCTTTTCGATGGTCTTGGCCGTGAAGCGGATGGTCATCAGCTCGGCCGACAGGGCTTGCTGTGTTTTCACGTAGGCCGCAGAGCCGTAGCCTTCTTTTTCGTAGATTTTGTGGATTTTTTCGAACAGCTCGCGCAGCTTGTCAAAGCGCTCCAGTGCCTGCTTTTTCAGCTCTTCGAGCTTTTTCGTCAGCGCCTTGGAGCCACCCTTGCCGTCGTCGTCGTCGGCTTCGTCGAATTCGTCAAAGTCTTCTTCGGCCACATAGTCGTCGGCTTCGTTCGGGTTGGAGAAGCCATCGACGATGGTGGAGATGACGACCTTGCCCTCGCGGATTTCCTCGCCCATGTTGAGGATTTCGGCGATGGTGGCGGGTGAGGCGCTGATGGCCTCCATCATGGCCTGCAGGCCACCTTCGATGCGCTTGGCGATTTCGATTTCGCCTTCGCGGGTCAGCAGTTCCACGGTGCCCATTTCGCGCATATACATGCGCACGGGGTCGGTGGTACGGCCAAATTCGCTGTCCACGGTGGACAGGGCGGCCTCGGCGGCTTCTTCGGCTTCTTCTTCCGTGGCGGCGGTCTGCGCGGTGTTGGTCAGCAGCAGGGTTTCGGCGTCAGGGGTTTGCTCATAGACGGCCACGCCCATGTCGTTGAGCATGGCGATGACCACGTCCAGCGTTTCCTGGTCGATCAGCTTGTCGGGCAAGTGATCGGAAATTTCAGCGTGGGTCAGGTAACCGCGTGTTTTGCCCAGCTTGATCAGGGTTTTCAGGCGTGAGCGGCGCTTGGCCATGTCCTCTTCGGACAGCACGGTTTCGTCCAGCCCGAACTCTTTCATCAAGGCGCGCTCTTTGGCCTTGCTGATTTTCATGCGCAGGGGTTTGACTTTTTCTGCGGTGGGCGTAGCGGTGGTTTCTGCTTCGACTTCACCCTCGAGATCGGCTTCGATGTCCGACAGATCAGCATCGTCAGCGGAATCGCTGTCCGCGTCTGCCTTGGGCTTGCGTCCACGTTTGGCAGGTGTTTTGGCTGCGGCGCTGGTGCCCGCAGCTTTGGCTGGGCGGCCTGGGCGCTTTTTTGGCGCTTCGTCGGCAGTGGTTTTAACGTCTTCAGGAGAGAGGGCAGCAGACTTGGTCACGGTGAGGGCTTTCGGTGCCGCTACGGGCTGGTGTGGCACGGTGGAGGCGGGTGCCGCATTCGCTGGTAGCTTGGGATGGGTTGCAGGGGTTTCCTCGGCGCCAGTGCCTGGGGCGGGCTTGGGCAACTTCGCGGACTTTGGTGCGGGCATGGGAAAACCTCGGGGTCAAAGATGAACACAAAGAGAGCGCAAGCGCCACGGCAAGCTGTTGGCGCAGGGGCAGGGCAAAAGCACAGGCTTTTGCCGCGGGAGGGGCAGGCCCTCAACGGCAAGATGTCTGGGCGAACATTTGGTGTGCAGTCCTTGCGGTGGTGGGGCGGTTGTGCGTGTGTGTCACGGTGGCCAGGCCCGGAGGTGCTGCTGTCGCTCTTGCCGAAAAAACCCTACATTGTACCTGCGCAGCAGATTTCAAGGGGATTGGTGACCCAGTCTCTCCAGGGCCACGCGCCGGGTCTGTAGGTCGCGGTAGCGTTGCAGTGCCGCCGGATCGCTGTGGGCAGCGGCCAGGGCCTGGGTTTCTTGCGTGCGCAGTTGCTCGGCCAGCATCCGGTTGAGCAAGCCCCGCAGTTCCTGGCGCAGTTCGCGGGTTTCGCCTTCGGCTTGTGCATGGGCACCGGTCATCAGCCGCACGGCCAGGTGTTCGCAGGCGCTGCCGCGCAAGCTCTCACGCAGTACCGCCCAGGGCTGTGCTCCATGTTCATGGAACTGGCCCTCCAGCCACATGAACAAGGCGGTATGGGGCTCGCCACTGGCGCACAGCGTGGCGTGGTCTTCGTGCGAGAGCTCGTCGAGAAAATCCATGTGCGACAGCAGCAAGCGTGCCGCATGGTCTGCCCGGCTCACGGGGGGCGTATGGCTACCGGGGCTGGGGTGGCCATGGCCGCCATAGGCCGGTGTGCTGCCCGTTGTTTTGCGGCGATTGAAGTTTTTGCGCCCCGTACCAGTCTGGGCGGTGGGTGCCTGGTTGCTGCTGCCGTACCTCCACGGCGCGTCTTCAGCGTGGTGCTGGCGTGTGTCGCTGGCGCTGGTCTGGGTGCGGGGAGTTTGGCGCTCTGTGGTTTGGCGCCACAGATCGGCCAGGTCGTGCGTGGGCAGCTGCGCCAGGGTGGCCAGCTCACCCAGCAACTGGCGCTTGAGCGCGCCGTCGGGCAAGGCCGACCACAGCGGGCGTGCATTGCTGGCCATGTGCGCGCGGCCTTCGGGGGTGCCCAGGTCGCATTGCACCGACGCAGCTTCGATCAGGAAGCGGCTCAGCGGCATGGCCTGGCCTACTTGGCGGGCAAAGGCATCGCTGCCATGGGCGCGGATGAAGCTGTCGGGGTCGTGCTCGGGCGGCAAGAACAAGAACTTGATGCTGCGTGTGTCGCTGGCGTAGGGCAGGGCGCCCTCCAGGGCTTTGCGCGCGGCGCGCTGGCCCGCACTGTCGCCATCAAAGCTGAAAATCACGCTCTCGGTGAAGCGAAACAGCTTGCCCACATGTTCGGGTGTACAGGCCGTACCCAGGGTGGCGACGGCATTGGCAAAACCCAGTTGTGCCAGCGCCACCACGTCCATATAGCCTTCGGTGACAAGAACAAAGCCTTGCTCGCGGATGGCGGTGCGGGCTTCAAACAGGCCGTACAGTTCCTGGCCTTTGTGGAACACTGGCGTTTCGGGCGAGTTAAGGTATTTGGGTTTTTCATCGCCCAGCACGCGGCCACCAAAACCGATGCACTCGCCTTTGACGTTGCGGATCGGAAACATCACCCGGTCGCGGAAGCGGTCGTAGCGCTTGTGGTCTTCTTCATTGACGATGACGAGGCCGCTTTCTTGCAGCAAGGCGTCGTCGTAGTGTGCAAACACGCTGGCCAGGTGGCGCCAGCCGTCGGGCGCATAGCCCAGGCCGTAGCGTTTGGCGATGGCGCCTGACACGCCCCGGCCCTTCAGGTATGTCACCGCCCGGGGGGCTGTGCGCAGTTGCTGGGCGTAGGCCTGCGCGGCCTTTTCCAGCACGTCGGTCAGTGTGGCCTGCTTTTGCCGCTGCGCTGCGGCGCGTTCTTTTTCCTGGGGCGTGATGTCATCGTCCGGCACTTGCAGGCCCACTTGCTGGGCCAGGTCTTGCACGGCTTCCGGGAAGCCCATGCCAGCGTGCTCCATCAAAAAGCTGATGGCGTTGCCGTTTTTGCCACAGCCAAAGCAGTGATAAAACTGCTTGGAGGGGCTGACGCTGAAAGAGGGCGACTTCTCGCCGTGGAAGGGGCACAGCCCCATGAAGTTGGCGCCGCCTTTTTTCAAAGGCACATAGCGCCCGACGATATCCACCACGTCTACGCGCGCTAGCAGTTCCTGGATAAAAGCCTGAGGGATGGTCACGGTGCGTATTGTCTGCGCAAAGGAGTTGAGGTGCTTCGCATTACACGCGCTAGGATTGTCATCGGCATTTACCCTTATCGATACTGCAATGACCTCTATTTACGACCAGAACCTGTCCCGTAACGAAGCCAACTTTGCTTCCTTGTCGCCCTTGGGCTTTATCGAGCGCACTGCCGAGGTCTATCCTGAGCGCCTGGCCATCGTGCATGGCAGCCTGCGCCAGACCTGGGCGCAGACCTACACCCGCTGCCGCCAGCTGGCCAGCGCCTTGCAGCGCGCTGGTATTGGCAAGAACGACACCGTGGCCGTGATGCTGCCCAACACCCCGCCCATGGTCGAAGCGCACTTTGGTGTGCCCATGTCAGGCGCCGTGCTCAATACCCTGAACACCCGGCTCGACCCGGAAACCATCGCTTTCATGCTCGACCATGGCGAGGCCAAGGCCGTGATCGTGGATCCCGAATTTGCTAGCGTGATGGCCAAGGCCCTGGCGCTGCGCCAAAGCACCGCGCCGCTGCTGCTGATCGACGTGGAAGACGCGGTGTACGGCCCCGCCAGCCAGAAAGTCGGCAGCACCACCTACGAAGCGTTTGTGGCCAGCGGTGACGCGCAATTTGCCTGGGAGCTGCCCGCAGATGAATGGGATGCCATCGCCCTGAACTACACGTCAGGCACCACCGGCAACCCCAAAGGCGTGGTTTACCACCACCGGGGTGCGGCGCTGAACGCCATCTCCAACGTCATGGAGTGGGACATGCCCAAGCATGCCGTGTACCTGTGGACGCTGCCCATGTTCCACTGCAACGGTTGGTGTTTTCCGTGGACGGTGGCGGCGCGTGCCGGCGTCAACGTTTGCCTGCGCCGCGTCGATGCGCAGGCCATTTTTGATGCCATCCGCCAGCACGGCGTCACGCATTACTGCGGCGCGCCCATCGTCCACGGGTTGCTGGTCAACGCGCCCGCGGCCATGAAAGAAGGCGTGCCCGCTGGCGTCAAGGCCATGGTGGCAGGCGCTGCGCCACCGGCGTCGATGATCGAGGGCATGGAAACCCTGGGTTTCGATTTGACCCACGTGTACGGCCTGACTGAGGTCTATGGCCCGGCCACGGTGTGCGCGAAGCACGAGGACTGGAATGCGCTGGACATTGGCGAGCGCGCCCGCCTCAACGCGCGCCAGGGTGTGCGCTACCACCTGCAACGCGCCGCCAGCGTGCTCAACCCCGAAACAATGCAGCCCGTGCCCCACGATGGCGAAACCATGGGCGAGATCATGTTCAAGGGCAACATCGCCATGAAGGGTTACCTGAAAAACCCCGAAGCCACGGCGGACGCCTTTGCAGGCGGCTGGTTCCACAGCGGTGACCTGGCCGTGCAATACCCCGATGGCTACATCAAGATCAAAGACCGCAGCAAGGACGTGATCATCTCGGGCGGCGAGAACATCTCCTCCATCGAGGTCGAAGACGTGCTGTACCGCCACCCCGATGTGCTCTCGGCGGCCGTGGTGGCCAAGCCCGATGCCAAGTGGGGCGAGACGCCCTGCGCTTTTGTCGAACTGAAGATGGGCGCCCAGACCACCGTGGAAGACATCGTGGCGCACTGCAAAAAGCACCTGGCTGGCTTCAAGGTGCCGCGCGCCGTGGTGTTTGGCGAACTGCCCAAGACCAGCACCGGCAAGATCCAGAAGTTCGAGCTGCGCAAACAAGCCGGTTCAGCCGCTGCCATCAACGTCTGATTTGCTCCTGAAAGCATAGCTGCTAGCGCCCGTCCTGCGGGCGCTAGAGCCTTCTTTTATCATTAATAAAGGCAGGCGTGGCAGGCTGCCTGGGGCGGGCAGATGCTCGGCGGTGCATGGAACCGGCGCCCGCCTGGGCGGGTCACACCCGGTTTTTTGCCCCCGAAAGGAGCCCCCGTTGCCATCACCACTGCCACTGAATTTTTTGACCGGCTACGAGCCCTGGGTGCAAGCCGCCGCCGGGCTGGCGCTGTTGCTGCTGTTGGCCACGGCCACGCGCTTGCTGGCGCTGCTGTTGTTCATGCCCGTGCTGCGGCGCGTGCGCCAGCAGGCGCAGACCTGGCTGACCGAAGTGGCATTGCACGACGACGTGCTGCGCGGCATGGCCCGCGTGCTGCCCTCGCTGGTGGTGCAGCTGGGCGTGGAGCGCATCCCGCACCTCGACCCCACCTTTGCCACCGTAGTCGGCAACGTGGCCATGGCGTTCATGGTGGTGCAGGTGGTGCGTGCGCTCATGGCCATGCTGGACGCCGTTTTGCTGTTGCAGCAGCAAAGCAGTGCGCAGCAAGATGGGCAGGCAGCAGCGCTGAAGGCGCGCTCCATCAAGAGCTACGTGCAGTTGGGCAAGCTGGTGCTGATGCTGGCGGGCGCCATCGTCACCGTGGCCTCGCTGCTGGACCGCTCGCCGCTGATTGTGCTGTCGGGCCTGGGGGCCATGTCGGCGGTGCTGATGCTGGTGTTCAAGGACACCATCCTGTCGTTCACTGCGGGCGTGCAGCTGTCGTCCACCGACATGCTGCGCCTGGGCGACTGGATCGAAATGCCGCAGGTGGGCGCCGATGGCGATGTGATCGACATTGCCCTGAACACCGTCAAGGTGCAGAACTGGGACAAAACCATCACCACCATTCCCACCTGGCGGCTGGTGAGCGAGAGCTACAAGAACTGGCGTGGCATGAGCGAATCGGGTGGGCGACGCATCAAGCGCACGCTGCGGCTGGACGCCAGCTCGGTGCGCTTTCTGGATGTGGCCGAGATGGCCTATTTCTCGCGCTTTGAGCTGCTGCACGATTACATGGGCGCCAAGACCGTGGCCGTGCAAGAGGCCAACACCCAGGCGCGCGCACAACTGGGCGACAAGGCCGATCTGCCCGCTAACCAGCGGCGCCTGACCAACCTGGGCACCTTCCGGGCCTATGTTGAAGCCTATTTGCGCGCCCACCCGCGCATCCACCAGAACATGACGCTGATGGTGCGCACACTCGAGCCCACGCCCGAGGGTGTGCCGCTGGAGTTGTATTGCTTTACGGCCACCACAGCCTGGGTGGCCTACGAGGCCACGCAGGGCGACATCTTTGACCACCTGCTGGCCATCCTGCCCGAGTTTGGTTTGCGCCTGTACCAAAGCCCCAGCGGCAACGATATGCGCATGGGGCTGGCGGGCCAGCGCGAGGCAACATGGCCCGGCGCTGGGGCAGAGCCCCATGGCCCCATCAGTGCAGGAGCTTGATAAACACCTGAATCATGGCGGCATTGACGATGTCGATGAAGAAAGCGCCCACCATCGGCACGATCAGAAAAGCCTTGTGTGAAGGGCCGTACTGGTTGGTGATGGCCTGCATGTTGGCCACTGCGGTGGGCGTGGCGCCCATGCCAAAACCGCAATGCCCGGCGGCCAGCACAGCGGCGTCGTAGTTGCGGCCCATGATGCGAAACGTCACGAACGCGGCGTACAGGCCCATGGCGATGGTCTGCGCGGCCAAAATCACCATCAGCGGCGCCGCCAGGCCCGCCAGCTCCCACAACTTGAGCGACAACAGCGCAATGGCCAGGTAGATCGACAGCGAGGCGTTGCCAAACACGTCAATGGCGCGGTCAAACACCTTGATGTTGAACACGTAGTCCAGCGTATTGCGGATGAGCACGCCCGCGCCCAGCGCCCAGACAAATGTGGGCAGCTGGAAAAACTTGCCCTGGGAATAGCCTGTCATGAACTCGGCAAACGCCAGGCAGCCCGCAAACAGGGCCAGGGTTTCGACGGCAGCGTTGGCCGTGATCAGGCGGTTTTGGTCGGGGTACTCGAATTCGGCGTTGGGCGATGCCTCCGTGAGCGGCGCCTGGTTGTCGTGCGTCTGCCCACTGCGCGTGGACAGCTGGTAGCGCGTGATCAACGCTTTGGCCAGCGGCCCGCCGATCAGGCCGCCAATGACCAGACCAAAGGTGGCGCAGGCAATGCCCAGGGTGACGGCACCCTGCACGCCAAAGTCGCGCTCCAGCACCTGGCCCCAGGCCCCCGCCGTGCCATGGCCACCAATCAAAGTGATGGAGCCTGCGATCAGCCCCACCAGCGGGTCCAGGCCCAAGGCGCTTGCCAGGCCGATGCCGATGGCGTTCTGCACCACGATAAACACGGCGATGACCAGCAGAAAAAGCACCAGCGCCCTGCCGCCTTCGCGCAGCTTGGAGAAATTGGCGCTCAGTCCGATGGACGAAAAAAACACCAGCATGAAGCCGCTTTGCAGATCGCTGCTGAAGCTGAACGTGGCGCCCGTGACCTGGTGCAGCGTGAACAGTGCCGCCGCAGCCACCAGCCCGCCAGCGACGGGTTCAGGAATGTTGAAGTCCCGCAGAAATTTGATCTTTTGCACCAGGAACTTGCCCACAAGCAAGACCAGGGCGGCCGATATCAAGGTGTAGTAGGTACTGAAACTCAAATGCATAAAAGGGTGGGTATGGGGTTCGGAAAGCAGGCGCTGCACAGGGCCGCATGGGACACGGCGAGACGCCGTGCGGGTAGCCGGGCAGCGCTGCGGGGTCGGGGAGTGTAAATAACGGCCATCCATCTGCGGCGATGGCATCGCCTGGCTTTGGCCTGGCATGCCTGACTGGTGCCTGTGTGGCGGCGGTGAGGGGCCATGGTGCAGCTTGGATCGGAGGATTTCTTTTGCTCCTGAATTAGGAGCTGTAGGCGCTTATTGCAAAAGGCTTTGAAGCCAAAAACATACTATTTAAGACTGTTGCTTTGGTGCGCTGCAATGGTGTTTGGTGCAATCTCTTGTTGGCTTGCAGTGTGAGAGCATGTAAAAACTGAACCCAATCCACACGCCAAGACCCCTGTCAGTTCAACTTTTCCAAGGAACCTCGGATGCCTTTGCCAGACCCTGCTTCGCGTCGCCGATTTTTGCTGGCCCTGTCGGGCTGCGTGGCGGCCATTGCTGCGCCCACCAGTTCCGGGGCCTGGGCGGCCACTGGCGCTGACAGCATCTCTGCCAGCCAGGTGCAAGCCTTTACAGCGGTGTGCAATGCCCTGGCGGGCACCCGCATTGCCAACGAGGCGTTGGCACGGCAATACCTCGCAGTCTTGGTAGAGCACCTGGACAGCGCGCAACGGGAGGCACTGCTGGCATTGGCCCAGTTGCCTGCGGGTGAGCAGATCGCCGCGTCGCTGCGCAAGCCGTTGCGCGAGGTGGCCGAGTTCGCTTTGCAGTTGTGGATGTCCGGCATGGTCGGCAATGACCGTGTGCTGACTTACCTGGATGCGCCGGTGTGGTCCACCCTGTCGTTCACCAAACCGCCGGGTGTCTGTGGTGGCGCTTTTGGCTATTGGGCAGACGCACCGGCCTGAGTCGCTGGCCCGGATCTTTTCTTCTTATCTCCGCCCCGGCTAGTTTGGTGCGGGGCGATTCGGTGAACGCAAACTATATGAACTCCCAGAAAAACCCCAGTGAATCTTTATCGGCCGATGTCATCGTGATCGGTGCAGGCGCCGTCGGTAGCTTGATGGCCTGGCAATTGGCCAGCCAAGGCGCCAACGTGCTGATTCTGGAGGCCGGGCCGCGCATCGACCGCGCCAGTGCTGCCCAGAATTTCTACGACTCTGCGGTCAAAGGCCCCAACGCGCCATACCCCAGCCAGACGTACGCACCGCACCCCATGGACGCGCACGACTACATGGTGCAGGCGGGGCCCCAGGTGTTTGGCGGCAGTTTCATGCGCGCAGTGGGCGGCACCACCTGGCACTGGACGGGGTTTTCCACGCGTTTTCGGCCTGACGATTTCAAAACACGAAGCCTGTATGGCGTGGGACAGGACTGGCCCTTGGCCTACGAAGACCTGCTGGAGCACTACCTGTTCATCGAGCGGGAATGGGGCACCGCCGGGGACAACGCGTTTGACCAGGGCGGGCCGCGCCACGGCAAACCGTTTCCCCTGCCGCCCGTGCCCATGACCTACGCTGACAAGTTGATCCGCGATGCGCTGGCGCCTTTGGGTTATTCCGTGGGGCCGTTCAGCCATGCCCGCAACTCGGAGCCATTTGATGGGCGCCCGCCCTGCTGCGGCAGTGCCAGCTGCGTGCCCATTTGCCCTATTGGTGCCAAATACGACGCCAGTGTCCATGTCGCCAAGGCCGAGGCTGCGGGCGCACGCCTGCTGGCGCAGACGCTGGTCGAGCACATCGAGGTGGGTGCCGATAGCCTGATCCAGGGCGTTCGGATTTGCCGTGCCGACGGCAGCCGCACCACGGCCCGCGCCAAGCTGTATGTGTTGGCAGCACACGCCATCGAGACGCCCAACCTGCTGCTGCGCTCCGCCCAGCCCCATGCGCCCCAAGGCGTGGCCAACCGCAGCGATGCGGTGGGGCGCTACCTGATGGGGCAGGTCGATCTGGACACCCGTGCCCTCACGCGCCAGCCCCTCTACACCTACCGCGCACCCACTACCACCGCTGGCATTCTGGAACTGCGCGATGGCCCCGTGCGCAAGGATCATGCTGCCATCGGCACCTCGTTTTTGAACCGGGGCTGGCGCACTGGCCTGGGGCCCATGCAGCGCAGCGCCCACTTGATCAAGGCCGGCTTGCGTGGCAGCGAGCTGACGGCTGCGCTGAACGACCAATGCGCGCGTGAGCTGGCGATCAACAGCTCGGTGGAAACCTTGCCCATGGCGCACAACCGTGTCCAGCCTGACCCTGAGCTGCGTGACAGCAGTGGCATGCCACGTCCACGGGTGAGCTTCACGGTGGATGAATACAGCCTGCGTGCCATTGAAAAGGCACGCCAGCGCCACAACGACATCACCAAAGCCTTGGGCTGTACGGATGTGGTCAGCGACGAGCCATCGGTGGCTACGGCCATCATTGCCGGTACGGCGCGCATGGGCACGGATGCACGCCAGTCGGTGGTCGATCCCTGGTGCCGCAGCCACGACCATGCCAACTTGTTTGTGGTCGGAACAGCCAACTTTCCGACCATGCCCATCAATGCTCCCACTTTGACTGCGGCGGCGTTGGGCATGCGTGCCTTGCCCGCCTTGCGCAAAGACCTTTCGACAGGGCGGTTTGCCGCTGTCGCCTGATTCACATTTGGAGAATTCCATGCTCAGACGCTCCTGGCTCCAGGTTTCAGCCCTTGCCTCCGCAGTGGTTGCTTTGCCCGCACGGGCCAAAACGGCTATGACGACACACCATTCGGATGTCACCGTCGGCCCGGAAGGCTACAAGCGCATCGTTCGTTCCATTCGAGACACCTTTCCCTCGCCCACGAACTCTGCGGCTGCCGACAGCCGCTTCTCGCGCGTCATGGCCTATGCCTTGTCCGAGTACGAAAAGCTCAAGACGCATCGCACTTTTCTGGGCGAGCGCAAGCCGCTGGACTACGCCGGTGCCCGCAAATCCCGGGTGAATAAGGAAATGGGCGACATGCGCGGCACGATCCGCGAAACCGCGCGTTACCTGGAAGGCCAGTTCACCTGGAGCCACCCGGATGTTCACCGCTTGCATGGATCGTCCACGTCGGTGTCCATCATCGGGCAACTGTATGGCTCCCTGGTGGATCCCAATACGGTGTGGGACGACCTATCGCACAAAGCCGCAGAAGCTGAGGTGCGCGTATCCGCCATGTGTGCAGCACTGGTCGGTTACGACCCTGAAAAAGCGTTGGGGCTTTTCACCTTTGGTGGTACCGGTACGACGCTCTATGGCATCAAATTGGGCGCCGAGCGCGCGCAACCGGGACTGTTCACCGAGGGCATGCGCCAGCCCTTGCGCGTGTTTGGTTCTGATGTGGCGCACTATGCCAAGCTCAGTGCCTCGGCGTGGCTGGGCCTGGGCAGCCAGGCAGCCATTTCTGTGCCGACGGGCGATGACAACGCCATGGATGTAGCTGCATTGGAAAAAGCCCTGCGCCAGAGTATCGAAAAAGGCGAGCGCATTGCCGCCATCGTCGTCACCATGGGCAGTACCGACGCTTTTGGCGTGGACGACATCGAGGCCGTGCACGCGCTGCGCCAGCGCCTGGTCAAGGAGTACCGCCTTGACTACATGCCCTACCTCCATGCTGATGCTGTGATCGGCTGGGCCTATTCGGTGTTCAACGACTATGAGTTCGATGCCAATCCGCTGGGGATTCCCGCTGAGGCACTGCATTCGCTCAAGCTGCTGCGTGAGCGCATGCGCCACCTGCCGTTGGCCGATTCGCTGGGCATTGATTTTCACAAGAGCGGCTATACGCCCTACGCGTCCAGCCTGTTTCTGGCCAGTGATGCACAGCTGCTCAACCCGGTGCGCCGCGACAAGGTGGCCATGCCGTACCTGTTCCAGTTTGGTGAGTACGACCCTGGCATTTACACACTGGAGTGCTCGCGTTCGGGCGGGCCAGTGCTGGCAGCGTTGTCTAACCTGATGCTGCTGGGCAAGGACGGCTTCCGTGGTTTGCTCAGCCATTGCGTGCAGATGTCGCACCTGTTGCGCCAGAAGGCGCGCGATTTGCCATGGCTGACGGTGCTCAACGAAGACAACCATGGCGCAGTGGTGGTAATCCGGGTCTATCCCGACGGTGTGGATGCCGACGCAGCCTACCGGGCCGAGAAAAGCAACGCTGGTCAGCGCGCAGCCTTGCTGGAGCACAACGAGTTCAACAAGGCGGTGTACCTGAGCACGCGCGAAGCAGCTGAATCCGGCGAAAGCCCCGTTTTCGTGCAGACCAGCCGCTACCGCAGCACCAGCTACGGCGAGCCTATTGTGGGCACCAAGTTCTTCACGTTGTCGGTGTTTACCGACCCAGGCTCTATTGATAACGCCCTGGCTGCTTTGGTGGAAGCGCGCAAAAAAGTGCGCACTGCGACCGCCAAAGCCTGAGCGGCAGCCTTCCTGATTGCAAACGAACGATGCCATTGCCATGAAAAAACTTGTACCTTTTCTCCGTCTGACCCGCTCATGGAGCAGCAACGCCTTGCTGGCGGGGCTGCTCACGGCTGCTGTGGTGGCCACGCCCCAAACCACCATGGCGCGCACGGTGGCTGTACAGCCACCCGCCGCCGCAGTGGCCGGGCAACCGCTGGAGATTCCCAACCATCTTTTTACGCTGTCGCACCCGATTGGGCAGCAGCGCTTGATCCAGAGCGATTACCGCCAGGCCTACTGGCCACTGGCCACTTACTTTGAAACCCAGCGCAACCAGGCCTATTGCTCGGTGGCCACCTCGGTGATTGCGCTCAACGCCTTGGGCTTACCGCGCCCGGCCACTGCGCTGTACCCGGACTTTCCGTTTTTCACGCAGCAGGACTTCTTTGCTGTGGTGGACAAACGCATCGCAGACCCTGAGGTGGTGTCCAAAGAAGGCATGACGCTGGACCAGTTGGCAACCGTCCTGGGCCAGTATCCGGTGCATATCGACAAGGTGTCTGCGGACACACTCGATGCCAACCAATTGCGCGAATTGCTCAAAAAGCATCTTCGCGAGCAAGACCGCTTTGTTCTTTTCAATTTCAGCCGCCGCTTTATCGGTGAGGTGGGCGGTGGCCATTGGTCGCCGCTGGCGGCCTACCATGAGGCGAGTGACTCGGTGCTGCTGATGGACGTGGCGCGCTACAAGTACCCGCCCGTGTGGGTGCCGCTGGCAGATTTATTGCGCGGTGCGCAAGACCCTGACAGCGTGAGCGGCAAGGCCCGTGGTTTGTTGGTCGTAACCAAAAAACCATGAGCGTTGCGGCGCAAGTGCTTGATCTGGCAGCGGGCCGGGATCACAGCCTGGTGCTGCGCAGTGGTGCGCAGCTTGTTGGCTGGGGCGGCGACGGTACCGGACGGTTCCCCGCCCCGCTGGGGGTGTGCTCTGCACCTTCATCAGAGAGCGGCGCTGTGTATGTGCCCACCGATGTCGAGTTGCGCCATATCACAGCCAGCGCTGGCATGAGTCTGGCCCTTGATGCGCAGGGGGTGGCGTATGTCTGGGGTGCCAATCGGGCAGGGCTTGGTGGTCGGCTCTCACACATCGTGGCGCAGCAGCCCAAGCCTTTGGCTGGTTTGCCCGCCTTGGCGCAGTTGCGCGGCAGTGAGTTTTTTACTTTGGCCCGTGCCCGGGACGGCGGCCTCTATCACTGGGGGCTTGCGCCAGGTTCAGCGCAGGCGCGCAATGCGGGACCTTTGCGTGTAGCCGGTGTGCCAGCCATCACCGATTGCTGTGCTGGCGTAGCCCATGCCCTCTTGCTGGACGGTGCACAGCGCGTATGGGGTTGGGGTGCCAACACAGCCGGTCAGCTGGGTGCGGGTCACCTCCAGGATTACAGCGAGCCAACGCGCGTGCCCATACCACGCAAGATGGTGGCTGTGGCAGCGGGTGCGAGCCACAGTCTGGCGATTGACGTCCGTGGCCAGGTCTGGGCATGGGGTAGCAACCAACATGGCCAACTTGGCGAACGTGCGCCAGCGTACCGCACCGCCCCGCACCAGGTGGCGTTGCCTGAAGGGGCTACCCAGGTCGCTGCAGGCCAATATGTGTCTTATGCGCTGGGCCGTTCTGGGCGTTTGTACGCCTGGGGTTGGAACGCCCGGGGCCAATTGGGGCAAGGCCATACCGAGGTCTTGCACGGTGTGCAAGTGTTGGCGCACTTGCCTGCGCTGAAGAAAATAGTGGCAGGGCAGGGTCATGTGCTGGTCAGTGATGGTTGGCATGTGTGGGCATGGGGTGACAACCGTGCAGGCCAGTTGGGCCAGGCCGCGCTGTATCAGGCAACACCCCGCAAACTCGACGATGCAGTTTCCATCAACCACGAAGAAGCCAGAACATGAGCCAAGCCTATACACGCCGTGATTTTTTGAATGTTTCCTGGAAACTCAGCGCCGGTGCTGTTTTGCCTGCCGCATTGGCCTCTTGTGGCGGTGGTACGGGGACACCAGAAACCTTTGTAGAGCCACCGCGCTTGTTGGCCAGCAACGGCGTGCTGGACTACACCTTGCGCATGGCTTATGCGGATCTGAATCTGCGCGGTCAGCGTGTGCATTTGCGCACCTACAACGCCATGGTGCCTGCACCCACGCTGCAAGTGCGTGCGGGCGAGACCTTGCGCATTCGCGTGGTCAATGATCTGCCGCCCAATCCGTCCAGCGTGGAGCCGGTGGAGCATTTGCGCTACATGAACAGTGCCAATTTGCACACCCATGGTCTGCATGTGGCACCTGGCCTGGTGGGCGAGAACCTCTATGGCGACTACGTGATCGATTCAGCCGAGTCTGCCGTGCAGCCTGGGCAGTCGCGCCAGCATGAATATGCGATCGTGGACGATCACCCGGCTGGCACCTCTTGGTACCACCCCCACTTGCACGGTGCGACCGCAGTGCAAGTGGCCAGTGGCATGGCTGGTGCCATTGTGGTCACGGGCCCGTTGGACGATGTACCCGAGATTGCCGCAGCCCGTGACCGCGTCATGATGTTCCAGGCGCCGATTTTCGATGCCAAAGGGGAGCTGGAGAGCTTCTCCCAGGTTGCCAACCCTGGTGCAGAGCCACCGTTCTTGATCAATGGTGTACGTCGTCCCACCTTGGTGCTGCGCCCTGGCCAAGTGGAGCGCTGGCGGCTGGTCAATGCCAGCATTGCGAATTACCTTCATCTGGCGCTGGAAGGGCACGATCTGCATTTGATTGCACTGGACTCTTGCCCCCGCAGCCAACCCAAAACCTTTTCTGCCAACGCTGCCGAAGGTTTGGTGCTGGCGCCCGGCAACCGTGCTGATATTCTGGTGCAGGCTGGGGCACCAGGGCGCTATGTGCTGCGCACCAAGGCCTACGATATGGGCTTTCCTGCGCCGCTGGCCGAGGACGTTCTGGCCGAAATCGTGGTGGAGGGTGAGCCGATCGCAATGGCATTGCCCAAGGCGCCTTTGCCGGTGCCTGATGCGCTGGCTCCCATCCGTGATGAAGAACTGGCTGCACATGGTGGATTGCGCCGCAATATCGTTTTGCGTTCCGTGTTCAACAACAGCGGGGCCCCGCTGGATACGCCGCCCGCAGTCGATGCGCTGGATTTGCCGCCCGGTGAGCTTGACCAATGGCAGTACCAGACCGGTGCGACTTTCATGGCGGATACCGCTTTCACGATGGGGGCTGGTGGCTCTGCGGCGTCCGTGACCCCGGCAATGCCACAGCGTCTGGCGCCGTTTCAGTCGCACCGTGCGATCCGCCAGACGGTGGCGCTCAACAGCGTGGAGGAGTGGACTGTCTACAACATGAATGCAGTGCAGCACCCTTTCCATATCCACATCAACCCGTTTGAGGTGGTCAAGATCAACGGTGTTCCAGTCGAGCCCTTCTGGTCAGACACCATTGGGTTGCCACGCGGCGGTACACCCGAGGCCCCCACATCGGTGACGTTCCGCACCCGTTTTTCCGATTTTTCCGGTGTTTTTGTGATGCATTGCCACATCCTGGCGCATGAAGACATGGGAATGATGCAGATCGTCGAAGTGGTATGAGCGTTCGCGGGGGGAGCACCGGGACTGTGCGGAACATGCCGCCACACAGTCTCGAAGATCCCATGGCATGGGTAGTCTGTGCCATATGCGCTTTGCTGGGGGTGCTGGCTTATGGTTTTGAGTCCAGTGTGCTTTCCTGGGGGCTAACGCCCAGGCAGGTGGGAACTTGGCTCAGCATGGCTTTGCTGGTGGGGCTGTGGATGGTGCCGTTCCTGCCACCGCTGTTTGCGGTGTTGCTGGCATTGCTGGTCATGAGCTTGTTTGACCTTGCGCCGATTGCTGTGCTCTTGTCGGGTGCGGTCAGTGATGCAGCATTGTGGTGGTTGGGCGCTTTTTCCTTGTCCGTAGCGGCGCGGCAATCCGGATTGACCGGGGCTTTGATGGCCCGTGCCCTGCACAGTTTGCAAGCCCCGCACACACCGCGTTGGCCGCGTGCACCTGCCGTGTGGTGGTTGGCCATGGTTTTCGCACTGCTGCCATCGTCCGCACAGGCACGCCGTTGGGCGTACAGCTTTTGCCTGGTGCCCTCGTCTACACCACGACAGGTGCCGCGTGATGTGGTCAGTGCGGCGCAGTTGGGGGCGGCGTTGGCGTGGCTGCCGGCACAGCCTGCCAATCTGCTGGTCTTGGCACTGCTGCCTGCGGGCGGGGTGGATCGATTTGTCCCTGCGTATTGGTTACAGCACACTTGGCCGTTGCTGGCGCTGGCGCTGGCCTATGCCAGCTGTGTTCAATGGTGCGCGCGACCCGCTCTGGGTGGTGTTACTCCTCTACCGCAGGTGGTGCTTGGATCGCGAGAACTGTCTGAAGATCGTTTCGCGGTGCAATGCGTTGTGGGTATTGCTGCTGTGATGGTGCTTATGGTGGCGTTGCAACCGTTGCATGGCTTTTCCCCCGGTCTGGTGTCTCTGCTGGCTATGGTGGTTTTGTTTGCCACGAAAGTGTTGACGCCCCAGAGCTACCACTGGGGTGTAGATTGGCCGCTCTTTGTCTGTGCGACGGTGTTGCCCGGGCTCATCGCCAGTTTTGCCGCTGCCATACCTGCCTGGGGCCTGGAATGGGGGAGTACGTCACTGGCACTGCCATTCCTCTTCTGCCTGAGGATGGTGGTGCCCTCGGGTGTCGCCATCGTGACGGCGCTGGTGCTGGCAACATCCTGGTCTTCGGTGCAGGGGCATGATCTGCTCGATACCGCGATAGCGGTATTGGTGGCCTTCCACATGGTGGATTTCATGTTCCGACGCCACACTGGCGCTGGCAGCCAGGCACGCATGCTTGTGGCCTGGGCCACCGTGCGCAGCCCTGTGACGTGGGCAGGCTGTGCTGTGTACTACCTCTGGTGGAGATGGTGTGGATGGTAACGGCGCAGAACACACCGCCGTTCTGGCCTCGTTTTTGGATCGTGGCCGCTGCTATGGCGCTGGTGGCGGGCCTGGTGTGGTCCGGTGCCAGCCGTCCTTCGGTTTTGGTGGTTCACAGCCAGAATGAACGTATTCCCTGGATTCGTGGCATTGATGCGGGAATTGACCGTGTCATTGACCAAAGCAGCGCAATCCGCCTGCAGCGCATCTATCTCTATGGCCATAGCGAAGAACGGGTGAGCACGCAGATCGTGCAAGCACATGGCCTGATTGCGCGTTGGCGACCCGATGTGCTCTTGTTGGTGGACGATCTGGCACAGGCCCGTGTGGGGGCCGCGTATGTCGCTGGTGATCGACCGCAAATCGTTTATAGCGGAATTGAGGATGCGCAAAGAACGCTGGCACGTACCCCGGGCACCCACATCCGTGGCATTGCAGAGCGTACCCCCTGGGGCATCGTTGAGCGCTCTTTACTGCGGCTCACAGAGCTCAGTGATGCCCAGGTGCAGGAGCCAGCACATCGCCGTCGCATCGCTTTGATCTCTGACGCGGGCCCTGCTGCCGATGAAGAAGCCAGAGGGTTTGCATCGCATAGATGGCAAGGAGCGCAGCCAGTGGGTGTGTGGCGGTGTGCGACGTTGGATCAGTGGCAGCAGGCGCTTGGTGAGATTGCCCAGCAGGCGGATGTGGTGGTTATCGGTGACTATCGCAATTTGCCTGGGCCCGGCAACCTTTCCGCTTCCGTCTGGAGGCGGTTGTTAGCGCAGGCTGCGCTGGAACGATTGAAGATCCCGATGACGGCACTGTCGGCCTATGCCGTGTCAGACGGTATTCCGATGGGGATTTTGCCGTCGCCCTTTGAGCAAGGTGAAGTGGCTGCGCAGATGGCAGTTCAGGTCTCCCGCAGCAGTGGTTCTGAGTTCTCCGCCGAGCGTGGGCAGCATGCGCTGACACAAGACTTTGCCCTGGTAGTGAATCGTCGGCAAATGGAACTCCGCCGCCTTTCGATTGGCGCCATGGATGCGTACTACGCACGGGTTTCTGGGCGGCTGCTGGGCGGCGGTGTGCAATGACCCACACGCTGCAAGAGCATCCTTTGTGGCGTGGCCTGGATCGTTCCAGCCGCCGCATGTTGGAGGCGATGGCCCAAACGGTGGCTTGTTCGGACGTGCCTGCGTTGGTGGGCATGGCCCAGGAGGCCGTGGTGCTGGGCTGGTCGGCCAATGGGCAAGCCTTGGTGTTTGATGCGTCGCAACCGCCTGCCGGTGCTGCTGCACGAGGCTGGTTGGTTCCTTGTGCTGCTTTGCGTGTTCTGGTGCAGGATCAAGATGCCTGCCGACACTACCTGGAGTGCGCACTCGCAGGTTCTGGCGTGACCGGTGCGCCCGTGGACAGCCATTCGACAGACACCGCTCCCAACTTGGGTTTGCGTGCCGCAGTGGGATGGCTGCTGGCCTTGGGGCTACCGGTTTTGGCCATGGTTATTCTGGGCGATCGCAGCGATACCTTGGCACAGTGGTTGCGCTTTCTGTCGGCGATCAGCGCGGGGTTGTGCGTCTGGGTACTGGGATTGGCCCCCCCTTTTGTGGGCGCGTTGCTGTCGCTGCTGTTGATGATGGCGGGCAACCACTTGCCGCTGGGCCAGGCGCTGGCAGGTTTTGCCAGTGGCAGTTTTTTCCTGCTGCTGGGCATGTTTGGGATCAGCGTGGCGATACAGCGCAGCGGGCTCATGCAGCGCCTCCTGGGTGTGCTGTTGCGACGCCTGCCGCACACCAATCGCGTGCTTCAGTCCTGTCTGGTGCTGATCGGTGTGGTGATGACCTTGTTCATTCCAAGCACCTCGGGCCGGTTGCAACTCGTGGCGCCGATGGTGAAGGTGTTGGCCCAGCCCGGCAACAGTGCAGCGCTGGCTTTTGCGGCCTTGTCGGGCAGCACGCTGTTTTCCACGGCTTTTTTGTTGGGAAACCCGGCTAATTTCATCGTGTTGGGCATCCTGCCAGAGCATTGGCAGCCCCACGTCAACTGGCTTACCTGGTTTCAATGCGCCGTGGTTTATACGCTGGTTTTGGGCGTTCTTCTGGCGCTTGATGTGGTGTGGGGCAGTGGTGCGCGGGGGCAGGATGCACCTGCGGTGGCAGAAAAACCGGCTCCCCTGCCGGGTATCTCGTCAGCCGAAGTGGTGACTGCCGTGGCTTTGGCCTGTCTCACGCTGGGGGTGGCACTGGGCAATGTCCATCACATCGAGACAGCGTGGCTGGCGCTGTTTGTATTGCTGTTGCTCATGGCCACAGGGGTGTTGCCCCTGAACCAGCTGCACAGCGATATCCATTGGCCTATCCTGATTTATCTGGTCTGTACGGTGGGGTTTGCGCGTGGGTTCACGCACATGGGTATCCAGGATTGGATCGTGGCGCATGTGGGGCAACTGGAGCAGCTCTTGCGTGAAGCGCAGGTGTATTTTTTGCTGCTCTTGGGGGCCGTGGTGGTGCTGCTGCGGATGGTGTTGCCAGCGGTGGTGTGCATTACCACGCTGTGTGCCGTGCTGCTGCCTTTGGCAGACGCCCATGGTATGCATCCATTGGTGGTCGGATTCGTTGTGCTGACCGCGAGCGAGGTATGGTTTTTTCCACACCAGAGCACAGATTACCTCCTGTTTCGCGAGTCTTTGGGCATGCCTGAAAACCAGGGCGCTGGGATGTTGAAGCGCAATGCCCGCATCCAGGTCTGCCGCATGGCTGCCTTGGCAGTCTCGATTCCTTATTGGCACCACTTGGGGTACCTGCGATGAGTCGTGCCATGCGCTGGGCGTGGGTGGCCCTTTTTTTGCTGTTGGCAGCGGGGGCTGTAGTGACCAACATGAACAGTCGCCGTATTCTGGTGTTGCATGAGGGCACTGCCGATAGTGCTTCCACAAATGCCTTTGGCCGTGGGGTTGGGGCTGTGTTGGGGCAGCTCTCACGCCTCAAGTTGCGCCACCAATATCTGGCTTTTGATTCCAGTGTTTGCCAGCGTGTGTTGGCCCAAATGCAGGCTTTTGATCCCCATGCGGTGATAGCCGAAGGCGCTGGCGCACGCCAATGTCTGGACAGCCAACCCCGGCAAGCAAGCCCGGTGGTGGCCATGCCAGATACCCCTGCCCAGGTGGTGGATCAGGGCCGCCATGTGGCGGCATGGGGCAAGGTTTTGTCTGATCTGGCCCAGCCAGGGCAGCGGCTTCTGGTGCTGTACGGGAGCGACCCCGAGGGACTGCTGGAATACCAACTAATGACGGATGCTGCACGCGTGGCTGGTTTGCATCTTCAGCCGTTGGCCGAAAACACGGTTCTGGAGCCATCCATGCTGGAGCGCTCCGTGCGCCAGCTTGGAGCAGACCTGGTATTTGTGGGCCGCACGCTAGGCCGTGGGCAGGATAGCGTGGGTGGCCTGCCGCAGGCGAGTTGGTTGCGGGCGCTGCGCCTGGCCACGCCCCAGCCGATTTTGGCCTCTCGGCTCGAAAGCCTGGAGCTGGGCGCCGACATGGTTTTGTTACAAGCGCCCGAGCAGCGAGGCGAGATGCTGGCGCAGATGGCGTTGGCAGGCAGGGGGGCTGCGCTGCCATCTCCCACGCCGCCATACGAGATGGCCGTGGGCTTGCAGCGTGATTTTGTGGCACGCCAGCGTGATGCTTTGCCGTCGTTTTACGTGCTCAGTGCGCGGCTGGCAGGTTTTTTGTCGGGCCCCTGAAGATAGCCTGTATTTTTTGATGAAAAAGGGCTCAAGCCCTTGTGTGGCGTGCGCAAGCAGCTACGTTTTTGGTAGTGATTGGTGCCGCGGTACGTGGGCCGCTTGCTTGGATCAAACTGCCACCACCCGGTTTTTTCCGTTGCGTTTGGCCAGGTACATGCCCTGGTCTGCACGCCGTATGGTGTCGGTACTGTTCTCGTCAGTGGCTACCTGGGCCAGGCCGGCACTGAAGGTAATCAGCAGTTTTTCGTTGCCTTGCAGAAAAAAGCGTTTGGTCAACTCGCGTTGCAGGCGCTGCATGGCCTGTACTCCCACGTCCAATGGGGTGTCTGGCAGCACCAGAATGAATTCTTCGCCACCGTAGCGCGCCAGCATGTCTTGCGGGCGCATGACGTCGCGTACCACGTTGGCCAGGTGTACCAAGGCAGCATCTCCAGCCTCGTGGCCCATCCGGTCGTTGACCTGTTTGAAGTTGTCCACGTCCAGCAGTGCCACGCACAACGGCGTTTCGGTGCGGCGGGCGCGGGCTATTTCACGCTCCAGCACTTCATCGAGGCCTTTGCGGTTGAGGGAGCCTGTCAGTGGGTCGTGCCGCGCCTGGGCGCTGACGCGGTCAAGCTCTTGCTGCAAGCGCACCATCTCTGCCTGCTTTTCCTCGGTGCGTTCGCGCAGATCGGTGAGTTCGCCGTGCGCCATGCTGCTGTCCAGCGCCATAGCGCGTGTGGCACCCATGACTTCCTGGAGCACCGGAGTGATTTCATTGAGTGTGGTGGCTTTGCCAATCTGCGTGGCACAGCGCTCCATGCGCTCCTGGTAGGTGCCGCTGGCCTGGGTCATGCTGCTCAGGCGTGTGATGAAGGCGGTGAGCATCTCCTTCATCTGCTCCTGGGCTTCCACCAGCCGCCCCTTGGCTTCTGTTTGCTTGAAGATGACGTCTTTCAGTCGGCGGCGTACATCGTCGAGGTGGCGCAGCGAAAGGGGGCGTGAGGTGGCCGCCATCAGTGCCTCGGCCTGGCCGTGCAGCCAGCGGTCATCTGTGCTGAGTGCAGCAATATTCTCAAACACCATGTGCAATAACTCCAGCAACATCCCGCGAATGGCCGATTGGTCTTCGGTGGCAAACGAGAGGCGGTAGCTGAAGTTGCTCAGCAGCATTTGCAGGGTGCTGGCTGGTGGTGAGGGCTGGCGCAAAAACTGCACCAGTTGGGTGCCCAGCAAGTGAACACGGGCATCGTCACTGTCCAAGGCGGGCATGGTGTATTCGACCATGCGGGCAATTTGCTCTGCCAGCTCGTCAGGCAAGACAACCGCACCTGCCGTAGTGGAGGTCGACTCGGTGGTTGCAGTGGTGTCCGTGGTGTGCAAGCCCAGCTTGGCGTAGCCCACCAAGACGTTTTGCAGTGCAGACCAGTCGCGCTGTGCGACCGCTGCTTCAAATTGACCCAGTAAGCGTTTTTGTGCCGGTGTCTGGCCTGGGATGACGCGCAGGATATGCCGCAGTGGCCCCTCCGGAAAGGGCACCGGTGTATGGCCTCCAGCGATTTCGTCGTACAGGGCCTGGTAGTTCTCAGGGGTAGGTGGGAGCCTGCGAACTGCCAATTGCTTGAGAGTGTCGCGTGCTATATCCGAAGGAGGTCGTTCCGCCATTGGCAGGCACCAGTGCAGTGGTGGGGGACAAAGATGGGCGAGTGTGACAGAGGCTTGTGGGCTTGCAAAGCCTCCGGGTGAAAGACCGCAGGGCACGGTTCGGCGCCTACAATCCGTTGCAACCTCTTCAGCACCCATGAAAATCCTTATTTCAAACGACGACGGCTATCAGGCGCCGGGCATCGTGGCGCTCCATGCGGCATTGGCAACGGTGGCCGAGGTGGAAGTGGTGGCGCCCGAACACAATAACAGTGCCAAGTCCAATGCCTTGACGTTGCACTCTCCGCTGTATGTCCACACGGCACACAATGGATTCCGGTACATCAACGGCACGCCTGCAGACTGCGTGCATATCGCACTGACTGGGTTATTGGGGTACAGGCCCGATCTGGTGGTCTCCGGCATCAACAACGGCGCCAACATGGGAGACGACACTATCTATTCAGGCACCGTAGGCGCTGCAATGGAGGGCTATCTGTTTGGCATTCCTTCCATGGCTTTCTCGCAAGTGGATAAGGGCTGGGGTGAGCTTGAGGCGGCTGCCCAGAAAGCGCGTGAAATGGTGTTGCAAATGCAGGCGCAACAATGGTTGGGGGGGAATCCATGGTTGCTGAACATCAATATCCCCAACCTTCCCCTGGAGGCTATGCGGCCTCTGAAGCTGTGCCGCCTGGGGCGTCGCCATGCAGCCGAGCGCGTGATCACCCAGAACAGTCCTCGGGGCGAAACCATGTATTGGATTGGCGGTGCGGGCCCAGCCAAAGATGATGCAGAGGGAACGGACTTCCACGCCACTGCACAGGGCCATGTGGCTGTGACGCCTTTGAAGGTGGATTTGACGGACCACGAGAGCCTGGCTGGTTGGGCGACAGTGTGCTGTGCCAGTGGTACGGCCTGCGCCGTGGATGTGGCTGCTGGTGCAGGTGCCTGATGCAACGTCGACCTGGTTTTCCTGCTCGTATTGCGCTGCCTTCGGGCACGCATCCCTTGGCGTCTGGGTTACAGCCACCGCGCAAGCCCGTAGTCATGCCGGTGTCCGCCCCTGTAGGGGTGGGATTGGATTCTGCAGCAGTGCGCGCGCGCATGGTGCAGCGATTGGTTAGCGCGGGCATTTCTTCGCCCTTGGTGCTGCAAGCCATGGGCGCAGTGGAGCGGCACCGTTTTGTTGATAGCGCGTTGGTCAATCAAGCCTATGAAGACACCAGTCTGCCCATCGGTTTGGGTCAGACCATTTCAAAGCCCAGCATTGTTGCCCGGATGGCTGAGTTGCTGCTGGGGGCAGAAATCGCCCGTGAAAGCGGTGTGTTGGGCCGAGTGCTGGAGATAGGTACCGGCTGTGGATACCAAGCTGCTGTGCTGAGCCGTTTGGCCCGCGAGGTGTATTCCATGGAACGGTTGCGAGGATTACATGACCGGGCGAGAGTCAACTTGCGTCCCTTGCACCTGATGAATGTCCACCTGATGCTGGGTGATGGCATGCTGGGTTATCCGAAGGGAGCTCCTTACGCTGGCATCATCGCTGCCGCAGGTGGCGCCTCTTTACCGACAGATTGGTGCGATCAATTGGCCATTGGTGGACGCTTGGTGGCCCCTACGGTGGTTGCGGGTGGCCAACAAGTGTTGCTGGTAGTAGACAAGACGGCACACGGGTTGAAACAAAGCGTGCTCGAGTCCGTGCATTTTGTCCCTCTAAAATCGGGGATTGCCTGAAGGGATTGATTTATGCTGGTATCGCGTGGCCTTGTGGTCTGGGGTTCTATGGCGCTGGTTGGACTTGTGTTGTCTGGCTGTGGCACCCGGCTCAACAGGGCTCCGGTGGAAGACCGGGGAACTTCTGTGGCATCTTCTGCGCCGCAGCAAGGCGTAGTGGTGGCGCAGATCAAGCCATTGCCTGGTGCGGAAAATGCCGGTAAACCGGGTTACTACACCGTCAAGCCAGGAGATACCCTGATTCGCATTGGGCTGGAGACCGGGCAGAGCTGGAAAGACATTGCGCGTTGGAGCAGCTTGGAAAATGCCAACCTCATTGAGGTCGGTCAAGTGCTGAGAGTGGCTCCACCCACAGCCATTGGGGTCGGTCAGAGTCCTGCGGATAACAGCGGTGTGGTGGCGCGTCCCGTGACGGCTGCTGTTGTGGCGCCTACAGTTGCTGCCAGTGCAGCAAAGCCTGCTGCTTCGGCGCAAGCGGCCGCATCTGCGCCAGTACCCGTTGCTCCTGCGGCGCCTGCAACCTCCGGTGATGACGATCTGGGCTTTATTTGGCCTTCCAGTGGCACATTGATTGCTGGCTTTGATGAGGCACGCAACAAGGGGTATGACATCGGGGGTAAGGCCGGTGATCCCGTACTCGCCGCTGCAGATGGGCGAGTGGTGTATGCCGGAGCAGGCCTGCGAGGCTACGGTAATCTCATCATCCTTAAGCACAACAACACTTTTTTGACAGCCTATGCACATAACCAGGTTTTGTTGGTCAAAGAAGATCAAGCAGTTCGGCGAGGCCAAAAAATAGCGGAAATGGGCAGCACAGATGCTGACCGTGTGAAACTGCATTTTGAAATTCGACGTCAAGGCAAACCGGTGGATCCATCGCGTTATTTGCCTGCGCGCTAAAAGGGGTGTGAGTGGGTGCTGGACGCCATCTCTTCCCTGTGATTCCAGAGCAAGCGCTCTTAGGGGCAGTGCCTGTTCCAAACAGACTGCCTTTGGCTGCAGCCTCGTATGCTTTTGTTTGAGGGGGCGTCTTGCCTGTCACATTAAACTGTCCAGATGGATCTCGGGTTGTCGATGCGGCGTCGAATCATGTCGACGAGTTCGCTGAAGTCGATTCAGACGCTGCTGAGCACGCAGAGATTCGGACTTTGCAGATAGGGATTGCACAGCATGGGCAGCGTCTGGATCGGTCGCTGGCCGATGCGGTGACTGAGTTCTCCCGCAACTATCTTCAGCAGCTATTGGCACAAGGTGCCGTCAGTCTGAATGGCCAAGTCGTTTCCAAGGCTGCACAACGTGTCAAGGTCGGTGACCGAGTTTGTGTCGAAATGCGTGAGACCTTGCAAAGTCAGGCCTTTCGTCCCGAGCCCATGGATCTTCAGATTGCGTATGAAGACGAGCACCTCTTGGTTCTTCACAAACCCGCAGGGCTAGTGGTTCATCCTGCACCTGGTAATTGGAGTGGAACGCTGCTCAATGGTCTTTTGGCGCGCGATCCACGGGCTTCCTTATTGCCCCGTGCGGGTATCGTTCATCGTTTGGATAAAGATACCAGCGGCCTCATGGTGGTTGCACGCAGCCGCCATGCCATGGATGCTTTGGTTCGCATGATCGCTGATCGTAAAGTAAGCCGCCAGTACCTGGCCTTGGCGCACCGTCCGTGGCAAGGAAGTGCTGACCGCACTGTCGATGCGCCGATTGGTCGTGATCCCAGGAACCGTCTGCGCATGGCGGTAGTGGATATGACCGTGCATCCAGGAAAACTGGCCAGAACCGATGTGCATTTTCTGACTGGAAACGATCTTGGCTGTTTGGTCAAATGCACTTTGCACACTGGTCGCACACACCAAATTCGGGTTCATATGGCCTTGATAGGACACCCCTTGGTTGCCGATGCCTTATACGGTGGAACCCTTCTTGCTGTCATGGGGCGCCAGGCATTGCATGCTTTTCGGCTGTCTTTCGTTCATCCCGTGACTGATCAGCCCTTGGATCTGTATGCACCACTGCCGCTGGATATGCAGCAGGCATTGGCAGCGTGGGGCCTAGGCTACAATGGGGCCCAATCGACGCAAGGATCGTAGCATTAGGGGCTAGTCTGTTGGTGACTTAATACAACTCATCCTGCATGCGTTGGTAAGTCCATTTCGGTGTTGTAGCGTTTGACATTGTGGCTTCAATAGCCTTTTCTCTGGAAGAACGCAAACAATGAATTCTATGGATGCCAAACGCGTCATCGAGACTGCCCTGATTTGTGCGCCAAATCCTCTGACTTTGCGCGACCTGCGGATGCTCGTTGATGAGCAGTTGAGTCTAGACACTATCAAGTCGTTGCTGTTGGAGTTACAGCATGACTGGTCGCAAAAAGGCCTAGAGCTTGTTCAGGTTGCCATGGGATGGCGGTTTCAGAGCAAGCCAGAGATGCGGGGTTTTCTGGAGCGATTAAAGTCAGAGAAGCCTCCCCGGTACTCCCGAGCTACCATGGAAACTTTGGCCATCATTGCTTATCGTCAGCCAGTCACACGTGGTGATATTGAGGATATTCGAGGTGTTGTAGTCAACAGCTTGATCGTTAAGCAGCTAGAAGATCGCGGTTGGGTTGAGGTCATTGGCTACCGTGAAACGGTCGGACGTCCAGCCTTGCTGGCCACCACCCGCCAATTTCTTGATGATTTGGGGCTGCATTCTTTGGAGCAGTTGCCCGCGATCGATGTTTCGGCCAGTCATACAGAAATTTTGCAGGGACTCGACTCTGTCTAGTGCGTTGATTGATACGTCTTACAGACGAGCATAGGCCGTTGTCTTCGTTTGGAAGTCTAGGTTCTGTTCCCGATCTTGTGTTCCGTCCATGTGATTGGGCGTAATTTTTTAAATATCAAGCGAATGCTTGACCCAGCATTCCGGAATGCTAGACATGAAAAAATCCACTCGACCCGATAGTTCCGGGAAAAATTTTGATCGCAGCGTTGTGCGCGGCGCAGTAAAACATCCGTCGCTTGCTCAGACTGGAGCAAACGGGATACAGCAGGAGAAGATGCAGGGATACCAGTTTGCAGATGTTGTCTCTGGACAGTTTGATACCGACGAAGTAAGTGTTGATGTAGCGCCTTCTAAGCGTGTGCTACTTCCGCAAGTTGAAAATCCCAAGTTGCACAAAGTGTTGGCTCAGGCTGGAATGGGCTCTAGATTGGAGATGGAGCGCTTAATTCTTGAGGGGAGAATTTCTGTCAATGGCGAACCCGCTCATGTTGGCCAGCGGATTCAATACGGTGATGTTGTCAAAGTCAATGGAAAACCCATCCGGTTTCGGATTGAGCCACCTCCGCCACGGGTGATTGCTTACCATAAGCCTGTGGGTGAGGTTGTGACCCACGATGATCCCCAGAATAGACCTACTGTATTTCGTAAGCTTCCGCGACTGATGCAAGGCAAATGGCAATCTGTCGGGCGACTTGATTTGAACACGGAGGGGCTCTTGCTGTTGACAAGTTCTGGCGAACTTGCTAACAGGCTTATGCATCCCCGTTTCGGTCTAGAGCGCGAGTATGCTGTTCGCGTTCTTGGGGCGTTGAGCAACGATGAGAAGCAGCAGCTTCTGAATGGTGTGCAACTTGATGACGGCGTTGCATCATTTGGCTCAATTGAAGATGGTGGCGGGGAAGGTTCCAACTGCTGGTATCGCGTTACCATTTCTGAAGGACGAAATCGCGAAGTTCGGCGAATGTTGGAAGCTGTCGGACATGCAGTCAGCCGACTTATTCGCATTCGGTACGGTGCTATGGTTTTGCCTCGCGGCCTCAAACGCGGTGCATGGCTTGAGCTCGGTGAGCGCGATATCAATGCACTGATGCAAGCGTCCACTGTGACCGATAGTTATCAGAAGGTGCGCGATGATGCACCAGCCATTGCTGATCGACGCCGTGATGGCGTTGGTAGAGCTCCAAGTGGCACTATTGTCGGCCAGGAAAGTAGTAACCAGCAGAGAAAAGCTGGGTCACAGCAAAGGACTCAGAGTCAGCCAGATCCTATGAAGACTTCAGTCGGCTATATTGGTTCCGACAGCCTTGCGCGGTACCGGCAAGAGCAACGGCGA